>JBIJCI010000003.1:0-61895 GCA_044344715.1 Ilumatobacteraceae bacterium
GACCTCGATGCCTGCACGATGTGCGGACGGTGCACCAGCGTTTGCCCGGCGCACGCAACCGGTAAGCCGCTCGACCCGCGCGAGATCGTGCTGAAGAGCGGTGAAGTGATGGCTGCGACCGCTGCACATGCTCCGGGTGGAAGGGTGTCGCCGCCGATCGGGGTCGACGCCGAGATCACCGTGTCGGCCAACTCCGTGTTCGAACGAATCACCGCGGAGGAAGTCTGGTCCTGCACCTCGTGCAAGGCGTGCGACGAGATCTGCCCGGTGAACATCGAGATTCTCGACAAGATCCTCGACATGCGCCGGTACCTCTCCTTGATGGAGAGCAACTTCCCCGCCGAACTCGGCAACGCCTACCGGGCGATGGAGAACCAGGGCAACCCGTGGGGCATGAACCAGGGTGACCGTGGTGCGTGGGCAAAGGACCTCGACGTCACGGTGCTCGACCCGGGTCAGGCACTCACGCACGAGTACCTCTACTGGGTGGGTTGTGCCGGGTCGTTCGACGACAAGAACAAGAAGGTCACGCAGGCAATGGCAAAGCTGCTGAAGCGTGCGGGTATCGACGTGGCGATCCTCGGCCCCAGCGAGATGTGCACTGGTGATTCTGCGCGGCGCAGCGGCAACGAGTACCTCTTCCAGATGCTCGCCACGCCCAACGTGGAGATGCTGAACGGCATGGGCGTGAAGAAGATCATCACGCAGTGCCCGCACTGCTTCAACACGATGAAGAACGAGTACCCGCAGTTGGGCGGCAACTACGAGGTGGTGCACCACACGCAGCTGCTCGAGGAACTGATCGCCAACGGCAAGCTCGACATGAGCAATGCATCGCTCGACGATCGCATCACCTACCACGATTCCTGCTACCTCGGTCGCCACAACGACGTGTACCTTGCACCGCGCAAGGTGGTCGGCTCGATCAAGGGCATCCAGGTCGTGGAGATGCCGCGCAACGGCACCAAGGGCATGTGCTGCGGTGCGGGTGGTGCGCGCATGTGGATGGAGGAGAACGTCGGCACGAAGGTGAACGACGAGCGTGCCCGCGAGGCGATCGCGACCGGCGCGACGCGCATCGCGACCGCCTGCCCGTTCTGCTACATCATGCTCGACGACGGCGTGAAGGGCGCAGGCAAGGACGAGTCGCAGGTGAAGGTCGGTGACATCGCCATCCACGTGCTGGAAGCGATCGAGAACGGCGAACGTGCCGCCGCCGCTACCGGCGCCCCGCTCAGCGACGCCGTCGCCGGCGAATGACCCCCCCACGAAGCCATCCCTGTGCTTCGTGTTTCTGATGCAATCGCTTCTGCGGCATGGTATTCCCAGTTGGGCTTCGTTGAAGATTGGCGCCATCAACATGAGCCGAACTTCCCGTGGTTCATGTCGGTGAGCACTCCTGATGGAGCGACGATCTTTCTCTCTGAACATGTTGGTGATGCCGCGGCGGGAGGTTCGATTTATCTGGTCACTCGTGATGTTGATGCGATAGCCGCAGTTCTGCGAATACAGCCACGAAAGATGCCGTGGGGTGATCGTGAATGTTCGACGAGCGACCCGGATGGCAATAACGTGCGAATCAGCCAGCCGGCTGACCGAGCAACAAACTTCGTCTAGCGGAAGTTCTCGAAGTACCTGCTCGGTGTCGGACCGCGCTGGCCCTGGTACTTCGAGCCTCGCGCGCCGGACCCGTACGGCTTGTCCGCGGGCGTGGTCATCGTCATGAAACTCACTTGGCCGATCTTCATGCCGGGATAGATGGTGATCGGCAGGTTCGCCACGTTCGACAACTCGAGCGTGATGTGGCCATCGAACCCTGCGTCAATGAACCCGGCCGTCGAATGGATCAGGAGACCGAGGCGACCGAGCGAACTCTTCCCCTCGACCCGGGCAACGAGATCGCTGGCGATCGCAACCCGCTCGAGCGTGGAGCCCAGCACGAACTCCCCCGGGTGGAGCATGAACGCCTCGTCGCTCGCGATCTCCACCAGTTCGGTGAGTTCGGTCAGATCCTTCTTCACGTCGATTACCGCAGCCGAATGGTTACGGAACACTCGGAAGAGGTTGGACACCTTGACATCGATCGACGAAGGCTGCAGGCACGACTCGTCGAACGGCTCGACGATGATCCGCCCCGTGTTGACGGCCTCACGAATGCTGCGGTCGGAGAGAATCACGGCACACGAACCCTAGTAAACGTGGGTTGGTACGATTTCGGTGGTTCTGCGGGTGTAGTTCAATGGCAGAACATCAGCTTCCCAAGTTGAGAACGCGGGTTCGATTCCCGTCACCCGCTCACGACGAGGGTGAACAGCGCCCACAGTGCCACCACCAACCCGAGCAGACCCATCGCGATGCTGCGTCCCTTGGGGGCGTGGGTAAGTTCCCCCTCCTCGCGGGGGGTCTCGCGGGGCCTGAACACCGCCGCGATGTTGCCGATGAACATGGCGCCACCGAAGGCCAGCACGAGCCATGCGAGGAGATCCTCTCCGAGGAACATCGAACCGTCACCTGCCTAGATCGTCGTCGCTGACGTGCCCTCGAAGAAGTTCTCGAAACGGGTGAACGGCTCGATCCACGCGAGCTTGACGGTATCGGTTCGTCCGGCGCGGTGCTTGGCAACGATGAGGTCGGCGGTGCCGCGGGCCGCCGTCGAATCACCGGCCACCTCGCCCCGGTAGATGAACATCACGACGTCGGCGTCCTGCTCGATGGCGCCGGACTCGCGCAGGTCCGACAGGTTCGGACGCTTGTCCCCGCGGTTCTCCAGGTTGCGGCTCAGCTGGCTGAGCGCCACGATCGGCACGTTGAACTCGCGGGCCATCAGTTTCAGGTTGCGGCTGATGTCACTCACCTCGAGCTGACGGTTCTCCACTTTCGCATCGCCGCCCATCAACTGGAGGTAGTCGATGACGATGAGCGCAAGATCACCGTGCGCGAGTCGCACACGCCGGGCCCGCGCACGCATCGAACCGACCGAGGTCGACGGTGAGTCGTCGATGATGAGCGGGATGTCGAGCCGTCCGACTGCGCGACCGATCTCGGTCCACTGCCGCTCGCTCGGTGCCGCACCGCGCAATACCTCCGACGGAACGCTCGCCTCACTGGCCAGCACACGCTGCGTGAGTTCGTAGGCGCTCATTTCCAGGCTGAAGAAGATGACCGGGCGCATCGAGTTGCGGGCCACGTTGACGGCCATGTTGAGGGCGAGGGCGCTCTTTCCCATACCGGGACGCGCCCCAATCACGTTGAGGGTGCCCGGTTGCAGACCGAGCAACATTTCGTCGAGCTTCGTGAAACCGGTGCGAACACCGGTGAGTGCGTCGGGATTGTTCCAGCGCTCCTCGATGGTTTCCAACGATTGGGAGAGGAGCACTCCCAGCGTCTGGGCGCCCTCGCTCAACTTCCCCGCGGAAACGTCGTAGATCTTGCCCTCGGCCTCGTCGAGTGCCTGATCCACGTCGGCAGGTTCGCTGTAGGCGATCTCGGCGATCGCCGCCGCGGCGGAGATGACGCGTCGAAGTTTGGCGGCGTCCTGCACGATCTTCGCGTAACGTTCGGCGCTCGAGATGGCGGGTGTGGCGTTCTGTAATTGCACGAGGGCGTCGAGTCCGCCTACCCCTTCCAACAACGCGGCCTTGCGGAGTTCCTCACCGACCGTCACCGGATCGACCGGCTCGCCACCGATGCTCAACGACCGGATCGCATCGAACACGTGCTTGTGGGCCGGCTTGTAGAAGTCGTCGGTCGCCACTCCGCGCTCGAGCACGATCGCGATCGCTTCGTCCGACAACATCATCGCGCCGAGCAGCGATGCCTCGGCGTCGACGTTGTGGGGTGGCACACGAGGCTTGCCGCGGTCATCGGAGTCGCCGCGGCGAATATCGGTAATCGTCACGCTTCTACCTTCGTCCGTTCTGCCTGTTGATCACAAGGGGCACAACCCTGTGAATTGTCAGTGAATGTGCCGTGGACGACCTGTGGTCGGCCTGTGGAAACCCTGTGGACCGTATCGGACGGATGGCAGGGAGTTCGGGATGACTACCGACCCTCGCCGGGCCGTTCAGCTGGACCGCACCTCGATGTTGAGCGTGCCGCGCACGTCGGCATACAGGCCGACGGACACCGCATGGCTGCCCACCTCGCGAATCGGTGACGGAATCGAGACGTTCTTGCGCTCGACGACGACGTGGAACTGTCGCTCGACGGCTTCCACGATGTCGGCAGCAGTGACCGATCCGAACAACTTGCCCGTCGAACCCGCCTTCGCAACGATGACGAGCGGCTCGGAAGCGAACTGCGCGGCGATCGACCGTGCAGACTCGCGGTCGGCGGCCTCGCGCACGGCTCGGGTCTTCTTCAACGTGGCCGCCTGCTCCACCGCACCATCGGTTGCCTCCACGGCCAACCCGTTGGGGATCAGGTAGTTGCGGGCGTGGCCCGACGACACGGTGACGATGTCACCACGACGGCCGAGTCCCTTCACGTCGCGGCGCAAGAGCACCTGCACGACGTCAGCCCTCGGTCGTCGTGGCGGGTGCCGCCTCCGGGGCGACCTCGGCGGGTGCGCCAGGGGCGTCCGGGATGTTCGCGTAGCGCTCGACAACGTCACGGCTCACGCCGCCACGCTCCTCGCGGTCCTCGTCACGGTTGCGGGGTCCGCGCAGACCGGCGACCCGCTTGGTGTAGGGCAACAGTGCCATTTCGCGCGCGTTCTTCACGGCGTTGGCGATGTCGCGCTGCTGCTGCACGTCGGCACCGGTCATGCGACGGGCCTTCAGCTTGGAGCGGTCGCTCATGAATCGCTGCAGGAGGTTGACGTCCTTGTAGTCGATGTAGACGATGCGCTCGGGATTGAGCGGGTTCGGCTTCTTCTTGTAGCGGCGCTGCAGGAGTTTCGCGGCACGGAGTTTGTTCTTCTTGCTGGTCATGTCGTTGTTCCTTCTCTACGGGTCTCTACGGATGGTGGTTTCGTGTGATGGTGACGGGTCAGAACGGCTCTTCGCCCTCGAAGGGGCTGGCTTCACCCGATGGGCTCGTGCCACCACCGGTCTTCTTTGCCGCAGCGTCCTTGCGCGGGGTCCGCTCGACTTGTGCCGTGGCCCAGCGAAGGCTCGGTCCGAGCTCGTCGGCGATCACGTCGATGGCGGTGCGCTTGTCGCCCTCGCGGGTGGTGTACTCACGCTGCTCGAGACGACCGGTGACGACGATGCGGGTGCCTTTGGACAGTGAGGCCGCGGCGTTCTCGCCGAGGTCACCCCAGGCGGTGACGTTGAAGTACGAGGTCTGCTCCTGCCACTCGCCGTTGACCTGGTAGCGGCGACCGACGGCGATACCGAACGATGCGACGGCGCGACCGTTGGCGGTGAAACGCAACTCGGGATCCCTGGTGAGGTTGCCGACGAGGGTGATGGTGTTGTCTGCCATGGATGCTCCTTTGAGCGTTGCGGTGGGTTACTTGGCCGTGCCGGCGGGCTGCATGCCGCGGCGACTTGCCTCGTGATCGGGAAGACGCAACACCTTGTGGCGCAACACGTCGTCGGAGAGGCGCAACGTGCGTTCGACTTCGGCGAGCGCACCGCCCTCGGCGACGATGTTGAAGACGGCGTAGTAGCCGTCGTTCTGCTTCTTGATCGGGTAGGCCAGGCGGCGCCTGCCCCACCAATCGGGTGACCCGTGGACGGACCCGCCGACACCGGTCACCGACTTGGTGATCTGGTTGACCCAGCCGTGGGCCGTGTTTTCGTCGAGGGCACCGCTGAGGATGACCATCATCTCGTATGGGCGCATGTCATGACTCCCTTCGGACTCGACCCCGAAGGTCGAGGCCCCGTGAGGGGCAGGGTGGATAGGACTGTTGAGCGTACCGTCACGCGCCGATCATGCCAACGGGGTGTTACCGCGTCGGCATCCCGTTGTGTGCGGGGGGTGGCTACGCGCGGTTGCGCCGCGCGGCGACCGTGCGTTCGGCGCAACGCCTCGCGCGTTTTCGGCGCACCATCCCGCCGCAGGGTGCGGCGGTGAGCAGATGGTGCCACTCGCAACTCGTGCACACCTCGACCGTGTACGCCGTGTACGGCTCGGGGCGTCGTTCGTACGATCGGAATTCGGCGACCGACGTCATGCAGCGACCGGACCTCGGCAGACGGGGGCCAAAGAGATACGTCACGTTGCGCAAGGTCCGACGCGCGCACACCGGACACGGCGACCTGCGGCTGGTGCCGTAACGGGTACCGGCGCGCACGAGGTCGCGTTCCGCGTCGCAGGCCTCGCGTAGCGACACGTCGCCGGCTCGGACGCGCTCGAGGAAGGCGCGGCGCAACATCCGGAAATCGATGGCCGCCCCGTGCGCTGCCCCGATGTCCCTACCCATCGCCCACACCGTAGTGGTGTCAGGCCGATCCGCGTCCGGCCCACCATCCGTCGAGTCGGCGGCGGATCTCCTCGTCACCGAGCAGACCCTCGTCGAGTCGGATCTCCATCAGGAACTCCATCGCCTCGCCGACGGCACGACCGGGCTGGATCCCGAGGTGGGTCATCACCGCGAGTCCATCCATCTCCGGTCGAAGGGCGGCCAGCTCCTCCTTCGCCGCGAGATCATCGATCCGCGCCTGCAACTCGTCCATCCGGCGGTTGAGTGCGTCGACCTTGCGTTCGCTCCTCGTCGTGCAGTCGCATCGCACGAGCACGTTCAGTTCGGTGAGCACGTCACCGGCGTCGCGCACGTACCTGCGCACCGCGGAATCCGTCCAGCCCATCTGGTACGTGTGGAACCGACCGCTGAGGAACACGAGCTCTGACACCCGGCGGACGTCGTCGGTCGAGTAGCGCAGTTCGCGCATCCGCTTGCGGGTCATCTTGGCTCCCACCACCTCGTGGTGGTAGAAGGTCATCCCCTTGCCCGGTAGCACCTTGCGTGTCTGCGGTTTTCCGATGTCGTGGAACAGTGCGGCGAGTCGGGTGATGCGCAGGTCGCCGGGCATCTCCGGTCGCACGTTCTCCACCACCGCGAGCGTGTGCGTGAGTACGTCCTTGTGGCGGTGGATCGGATCCTGTTCGAGGGAGAGCGCGGGGAGTTCCGGGAGGAACGTGTCGGCGAGACCGGTCTCGACGGAGAAACGCAGACCGAGCGTCGGTGAGTCGGTTGCGATCATCCGATCGAACTCGTTGCGGATGCGCTCGGCGGACACGATCTGCAGACGGTCGCTCATCGACCGAACCGCCGAAACGAGTCCGTCGTCGGGGACGACCGACAACGTCGCGATGAACCGGGCGGCGCGCAACATTCGCAGCGGGTCGTCACTGAAACTCAGTTCCGGGGAGAGCGGCGTGCGCAGGCGGCGTGCCATCAAGTCCTCGAGCCCGCCGTGGGGATCCACCAGCTGCGGGGTCGGCGACGTGAGTTCCAGCGCCATTGCGTTGATGGTGAAATCGCGTCGTGACAGGTCGGTCTCCACCGAGTCGGAGAACTGCACGTCGGGCTTGCGCGAGTCCGGCGAGTAGGCCTCGGCGCGGTGCGTCGTGATCTCGAGCGTGCGATCGCCGCGCTTCGCAGCGATCGTTCCGAACCGCTCGCCCTGCGTCCACACCGCATCGACCCGGCCCGCGAGCAACGCCTTGACCGAATCGGGTCGGGCGTCGGTGGTGAAGTCGAAATCGAGCGAGGCGAGGTCGCGTCCGAGCATCAGGTCGCGCACCGTTCCACCGACGATGTAGAGGCGGTGACCGGCCGCGGCGAACGCCGCTGTGATCGGTTCCAATTCGGCAACCACCGCTTCGAACCGCGCAGGCTGCACGAACTACAGGTTACGCAGGGACCACGCCACTAGCGTTCGAGCGTGTCGGGCGTCGTGACGAAGCCGTCGTCGACCCGCCGCGGCGATGAGCGCCGCGTCCGTTCCGTGTGCAGCACGGTCGAGGCGGACGGTCGTTGCATCCTGCGGACCCCCGCCGTCGAGGAACGGGAAGCCGACTGGTTCGTGCACCGCGGCTTCCACCGGGTGCAGAGCCTCGTGATGCTGCGTCGCGACTGCCTCCCCGACACCACGCCCGACCGCGGGGTCGAGTTCCATTCGTGGCGCAGGTTGCAGACCCGACGACGGGACGCGCTCCGCGCCGACCTGCTCGCACTCGATGCGCTTGCGTTCCCCCCGCCCTGGAACCTTTCACACGACGCCTTCGCGCGAGCCTGCCGCTCGACCGGCGACCACACCGTGCTGGTGCGACGCGCAACGACGGGTGCGCCGCTCGGATTCGCAGTGGTTGGCCGTGGTGCGACGAGTGCCTACCTCCAGCGCCTCGCCGTCCACCCCGCCGTCCGGCGACGGGGGGTCGCCAGCCTGCTCGTACGTGAGGCATCGGCCTGGGCCGAGTCGCGCGGCGCCGACACGCTCTACGTGAACACCGAACCGACGAACCATCCGGCACTTGAGCTGTACCGGCGACTGGGATTCAGCGTCCTCACCCAGCAACTATGGGTCCTCGAACGGCACGCAACGGTGACCGGATGAACCCCCGGTCGAGGCCCGCCACGTCGTTGCTTGCCCGAACGGCGCTCGTGTGCTGCGCGACCATCGTGGCGGTCGTCGTCGCACCCGCCCGTTCGTACGCCGTCGATTACCGGCTCGAGATCGTCGCCGGGAGCTTCACGATGCAGGCGGGAGAGCGGATGATCCTCACCGTCGCCACGCCCGACGTCGCCGAGGTCGAGACGATGCTCACCGATCCCGCCACCACCGCCGTCATCGGCGTGGGTGAACCGATCGTCGCGCGCGAGCGTGTGGGCAGCATCGTTGCCGGCGGTGAAGTTGCCGCCGAATCGGAGTTGCGGTTGAAGGGTCCGGTGTTCCGGCGGATCGTCCTGAACGACCAACCGGCGTACCAACTCAACGTTCCGACGTCCCAGGCCGCGAACGTCGGGGCTCTGCGGATTGCGCAGGAGGGAATACGGGCCCTGCGCATCACCCTCACCGGGCGCAGCGGACTGCAGGCCCGAACGACCACGTTCCTCAACGTGGTGTCGGAACGCAACTACGCGCCGTTCTCCGTGTACCTCGTCGCCGAGGTCGGCGGTGCGCCCACGTTGCAGCCCGACGGGTCCACGGTCGTCGGCGCGACGGAATTGGAACGTCTCCGCGCGCTGCGCGACCTGTTGTTCCGCAAACCCCCCGGTGTGCCGATCGGAGTACGCGTTCAACCAGCGCTGATCGACGGACTCGCGCGCTCCGGGGCGGACGCCGACCGTGAACTCCTCGGGGACATCGTGAGGAAGCTGCGCGACAACGACACCCTCGTCGGAACCTTCCGGCCGACCGACACCTCTTCCTACGCGTCGGCCGGACTGTTTCCGCAGTTCGAGGCGCAACTGATGCGTGGTGAAACGGTCATTGATTCGGTCAACGGTTCGACGCGCACCTCGAGGTCGCCGTGGCTCGCCGAGATGCCGCTCAACGCCGCTGCCGTCGGGGCCCTGAGCGACCTGGGCGTCACCAATGTGATCGCCTTCGGTGGGGCGGTTGACGTGCTTCCGCCGGAACTCGACCCCAGTCGACCGTACGCACTCCGTGCCGATGGCAAGGGTCTCGTGCTCGCCCTCGCCGACCCCCGGTACGCCACCCTCCTCGAACGACCAACCGGAACTGCGTACCAGTCGGCGATCGCGATCGCGGCCGAGATTCTCGCCCAGCGCGAAGAACTCGTCAGGTCGCCGGTTGGCGCGGTGGCACTCGTCTCCAGGCGGGTCGTGCTCGTGGCGGCATCGCCGGATCCGTTGGTCACGTCGGTGGTGTTGCGACTCCTGCGTCGCTCTCCGCAGGTGGCGTTGCGCCGGACCTCGGAATTGGCGCCGACGCTCGACGGACTGGCACCGGTCGATCCTCCCGAGGTACCACTCGTCGACGTCGCCGACATCACACGTCGTACCGGGGATGCAATCGTCGCCGTGGAGTCGGTGCGCGACCTCCTGGCGACCAACGACGGTCTGGTCGACCAGTGGAAAGAGATCGTCGACGTGGCCAACGACACGACGCTGAGCGAGGCGGAACGTGCGCGATACCTGTCGACGATCGGTGGCAACGTCGAGGCCGCGCGCCGCGCCGTTCGTCTGCCCACGTCCTCGTTCACCTTCGGGAGTCGGGAGAGCAACCTGCGCATCTCGCTCGGCAACACGAGCGCGTACGCCGTGTCGGTGCGCCTCCGGCTCACGAGTCCCACGGGGAAGGTGGTCTTCGTGCCACCGAACACCGACGTCGTCATCCCGGCGGGCGGCCAGCGTGAGGTCGTCGTCACGGCACAGGCCCGATCGAACGGCCTCATTCCGGTGACGATGGTGCTCACCAGCCCGTCGGGAACCGTGCTCGACGAGGCAGAAGTGCGTATCCGGGTCAATGCCCTCGCGAGCCTCGGTCGCGGTGTCAGCGCCTTGTTCCTGGTGGTTCTCGGTGCGTGGTGGGTGATCCATGCGCGTCGCAACATCCGCAGGAAGGCGGCCGAGGAGCTGCCGCCACTACGCTCGCAGGCATGACCGTACGCATCGTCACCGACTCCGCCTGCGACCTCCCCCAGAAGCTCGTCGACGAGCTGGGCATCACCATCGTTCCGCTCACCTTCCGCTTCGGTGACGAGGAGTTCGTCGACCGTGAATCGCTCACCCCGACCGAATTCTGGGCCCGCTGCTCGGCCTCCCCGATCCTTCCGCAAACCGCCGCACCGGCGCCCGGCCAGTTCGCCGAGGCCTACCGGGGACTGGCGACCAAGGGCGCGACGGCGATCCTCGTGATCACCCTGTCGTCGGAGCTCTCGGCCACCAAGCAGGCCGCCGAGCAGGGCGCCAAGGAGGCCGGGCTCGGCATCCCGATCCGCATCATCGACAGTCGATCGGCATCGATGGGCGAGGGAATCACCGTCCTGGCGGCCGCACGTCAGGCCGAGGCCGGTGCCGGGATCGACGACCTCACGCGCTCGGTGACCGACCTGGCCGAACGCTCGAAGGTGTGGGGGGCGCTCGACACCCTGGAGAACCTCAAGAAGAACGGTCGGATCGGCGGGGCGAAGGCCCTCCTCGCCTCGGCCCTGGCCATCAAACCCATCATCACGGTGAAGGATGGCAAGGTTGCCGAGGGTGGCAAACAGCGCACCCGGAGCAAGGCGCTGGCCTTCGTCGTCGAACAGTTCCGTGCGGCCGGCAACGTCAGCAACGTAGCGGTACTCCATGCCCAGTGCGCGGACGTCGACGCATTCGTCGCCCAATTGCGCGAGACCTACGCCGGGGAGATCATCATCGGTGACATCGGTTCGGTCATCGGATCACACACCGGTCCCGGCACCATCGGCGTCACCTACCACGTGCAGTAACCGACGGCGCCGTCGGGCGCGGTGATTCCACGAAGCGGAAGGCGCCCAGAACTAGGGTCTGTCGGCAATCATGTCCGTCGCCGAACTCGAACCAGGGTTCATCGGCGATCGTTACCGATTGGAGCGCCTGATCGCGCGCGGTGGCATGGCCGAGGTGTGGTTGGGTCACGATACGTTCCTCGACCGCCAGGTTGCGGTGAAGGTCCTCAAGCGGCACATCGCCCGGGACGAAACGGCGATCGAACGGTTCCGGCGGGAGGCACTCGCCTGCGCCGGATTGAACCATCCCAACATCGTCGCCGTGTACGACTCGTTCGCCCACGACGCAAACCCGGTCGTCGTCATGCAGTACGTGCAGGGGCGCAGTCTCCGGGACATCCTCGACAAGAAGAAGCGGCTGACACCAAGCCTCACGATCATGATGGGGGCATCGATCGCCGCCGCACTCGACGCCACACATCGGCACGGCTACATCCACCGGGACGTGAAGCCGGGCAACATCCTCGTGCGTCCCGACGGACACTTCCTCCTCGCCGATTTCGGCATCGCCAAGATGATGAACACACCCGAGGGCGAGGACCTGACGAACGACAACATCATGATGGGTACCGCGAAGTACCTGTCGCCCGAAATCGTGCGCGGCAGACAGTTGGACGGCCGTGCCGACCTGTACAGCCTCGGACTGGTGTTGTACGAATGCCTCTCCGGCAGGGTGCCGTTCATCTGCGACAACGATGCCGACACCGCGCTCGCCCGACTGCAACGTGAACCCACCGACCTGGGACGTCTGCGCCCGACGCTGTCGCCCCGGCTGGTGAAGACGGTGCACAAGCTGCTCGCGAGGAACCCCGACCACCGCTACCAATCCGGTGACGAAACCCGCACGGTGCTCCTCGAAGCACTGAACGACGAGCGCAACGACCTGACCACCGACACTCCCCCGTCCGGACACCGTGTGGAGCTCGAACGTTCCACGTCATCGTCACGGGCCCGCACTGCTCCGCACGAGAACCACGGCGACCAGCACGATTCCCGCCGCGGGCGTCGTGGTTCCGCCACGGTCGGCGGTTACCTACGCACCACCACCGCACGACTGCTCATCGCCACGTTGATCCTGACCGGACTCGTCATCGCCGCCGTCGTCCGCACCAACGACCCGGACAACGTGGTCGCGACGGACTCCTCCGGGGTGCTCACGAGCGAGCCGGTGGCCGTCGGTCCCGCATCGATCGTCGCGGTGAATTCCTTCGACCCGAACGGGGACGACGGTGTCGAGAACGAGGAGATCATCGGCGCACTGGTCGACAAGAACCCGCAGAGCGCATGGGCAACGTCGTGCTACTCCGACAAGTTCTTCGGTGCCAAGTCGCGGGTCGGAGTCCTCGTCACGTTGTCGGGTGCCGGCACCGGACTGCTGCGGGTGAACTTCGCCAACGGTCCGTGGGGTGCGGAGGTCTACGGCGTGTCCGGAATGCCACCATCCGGTTTCGATGGCTGGGGTACGGCATTGGCGAAGGACTACCGCACGCGCGGAGAGATCGTGAAATTCCCCGTGTCGGCTCCGGTCACGCACCTGCTGATCGTGCTCACGGAAATCGGTCGGAGCGACTCGTGCAGCGCAACGAACCCCTTCCAGGGACGCATCAACGAGGTGGCATTCGTACCTGCGTGAAATGACGCAGCGTTAGCCTGACGACGTGGCCGGGAATCCGATCAACGATCCGGAATTCCCCAGGAAGGCCGCCGACCTGATCGACCGTGTCGTCGGCGCGGTACGTGACCGCACCACCAAACCCGTCGTCGTTCTCACCCGCGGCATCGTGTTCGGGTCGATCGTCGCCGTCGTCGCGATTGCACTGGTCGTCCTCGCGGTCATCGCCGTGATGCGGGGGGCACAGGAGTTGTTCGAGATCGTCCTCAGCGAACGACGCGCCGTCTGGGCGTCGTACTTCGCGGTGGGACTCTCGTTTATCCTCGTCGGGGCGCTGCTGATGCGCGCCAGGCATTCACACGGAAGCGATTCGGAGAACACATGACCGTCCATCCCCACCGCCGCGTCATCATCATCGGCTCAGGTCCGGCGGGGCTCACCGCCGCCGTCTATACGGCACGTGCCTCGCTCGCACCGCTCGTCATCGAGGGTGAACCGTCCTCGACGTCCGACCAACCCGGTGGACAGCTGATGCTCACCACCGAGGTGGAGAACTTCCCGGGATTCCCGGAGGGTGTCCAGGGTCCCGAGTTGATGCAGCGCATGCGCGACCAGGCCGCACGGTTCGGGGCGGAATACCTGACGGAGAAGGTGACCCGCGTGGACTTCTCGTCGCAACCGCATCGCGTCTTCGTTCGCGAAGACGAGTACACCGCCGACGCCGTGATCGTGAGCACCGGTGCCCGGTCGCTCATGCTCGGATTGCCGAACGAAACCGGCCTGATCGGACACGGCGTCTCCACGTGCGCCACGTGCGACGGATTCTTCTTCCGCGGCCAGGAGATTGCGGTGGTCGGAGGCGGCGACTCCGCGATCGAGGAAGCGTCGTTCCTCACGAAGTTCGCCACGAAGGTCACGATCCTCCACCGACGCGACAAGTTCCGCGCGTCGAAGATCATGCAGGAGCGGGCGTTCAACAATCCGAAGATCGTCGTCCGCTGGAACTCTCAGGTCACGGGCCTCGTCGGCGACACGAAACTCGAGGCGGTCGAGGTGACCGACACCGTCACCCAGGCCACGGAAACGTTGGCCGTGAGCGGTCTCTTCGTGGCCATCGGTCACCGACCCAACACCGACGTCTTCGCCGGTGTGCTGGACATGGACGACACCGGCTATCTCGTCACGCAACCGGGCTCCTCGCGAACCAACGTCGCCGGTGTGTTCGCCTGCGGGGACGTCCAGGACCATACGTACCGCCAGGCGATCACCGCGGCCGGATCGGGGTGCATGGCCGCGATCGACGCCGAGCGCTGGCTCGAACACCAGCACGCGAGCACCGCCAAGTAGGGTGTCGCACATGGCCGCGAACGTCGTCACCCTCACCACCGCGAACTTCGACGAGACGATCAAATCGTCGGGCACTCCCGTGCTCGTCGACTTCTGGGCGGAGTGGTGCGGCCCGTGCAAGCAGATCGACCCCGTCATCCGCGAGATTGCCACCGAGAAGGCAGGTGCGCTCACCGTCGCCAAGCTCAACGTCGACGATCACGGCGACATCGCGATGCGCTACAACGTGATGAGTATTCCGACGATGATCGTGTTCAAGGATGGCGCCGAGGTGCAACGTCTGGTCGGGGCGCGTGGCAAGGCTGCACTCTTACGGGATCTCGAGACGTCACTCGCGTGAACCTTGGGACGGTCCCCATCCCCAAGCCCATCCCCAATGTTGTCCACAGGCTGGGGAAACCATCATGTACAGGTTGCCCCTCACGGTGTTCGTGAGGGTGAGGTCACTCGCCGAGGATTGCCCGGGTAATTCGCTCGAGGTCTGGTAGATCGGCGAACTCAATGCGCACCGTCCCCCGGGACGATGCCGTTGGTGCCGTCACCACGGCCCGAGTGGAGAGATGTTCCCCGATCAGATGGGCCAACTCCCCCAGCGCGGGGTTGGCTGCCGACGATCCGTCGGTCGTCGAGGCGGCCTTCTTCCGACGGATCGTTGAGCCGGACGAGTTGAGCAATGACTCCGTAGCACGCACCGACAACCCATCGTCCACGATCTGCTGCGCCGCTCGTTCCAGCGCACCGCGGTCGGTGATCCCGAGGAGCACCTTGGCGTGTCCGGCCGAGAGCCGTCGATCGGCGATCAACTGTTGCACCGATGCCGGCAGGGCCAGGAGTCGTATGGAGTTGGTGATTGTCGCCCTGTTCTTTCCGACACGTGCCGCCAGTTGGTCGTGGGTGAGTTGGAAATCCTCCAACAACTGTTGGTAGGCGGCTGCTTCCTCCAGCGGACCGAGGTCCTCACGGTGGACGTTCTCGATGATCGCCTGTTCTGCGGATGCCGCATCCGAAGCATCCCGAACGATCGCGGGAACGTGGGTAAGGCCAGCCCGTTGGGCGGCTCGCAGACGGCGTTCTCCGGCGATCAACTGAAAGACGCCGGGACGAATCGTTCGCACGAGCAACGGTTGAAGGACGCCGACGGCACGAATCGAGGCGGCAAGCTCGGCCAGCGCGTCATCGTCGAAGTGGGTTCGGGGTTGATGTGGATTCACCTCGATGGTTGCGATGGCCAACTCCGTCATCCCTCCTGTGACGGGTGGCACATTACCTCCGCCAGGGATGAGTGCGTTAAGACCCTTACCTGCTTTGAGCCCGGCCATTGACTACCTCCTCTGCTGCTGCTCGATACGCCTGAGCACCGCTGCCGCCTGGATCAAGGACCACGACAGGAACGCCGTGACTTGGCGATTCGGCAATCTTCACCGTTCGTGGGATGACTGACTGCAGGACCTTGTCACCGAAGTGCTCGCGAACCTCGTTCACGACATCCGAGGACAACTTCGTTCGACTGTCGTACATCTGGCACAGGAGCGTACTAACCTGCAGGGTCGGATTGAGGTTCTTGTTCACCAATTCGATGTTCCGGAGGAGCTGGGCAAGACCTTCAAGGGCGTAGTACTCGCATTGCACGGGAACCAGCACTTCGTGCGCTGCGGTAAGTGCATTGACCGTGAGAAGTCCGAGGGATGGTGGACAGTCGATCAGCACGTAGTCATAGTCGCTGGCAACCCGCTCTAGGGCGTTACGTAGCCTCGTCTCGCGGCCCATCGCCGGAACGAGCTCGATCTCGGCACCCGCCAAATCAAGGTTTGCCGGCACCACGAACAGGCCCTTGACGGCGCTTGCTTGCACGATGTCTTCAATCGAGGTTTCGTGCAGGAGCACGTCGTAGACACTGGCATTCAGTGTGCGGATATCAATTCCCAGCCCCGTTGAAGCATTGCCTTGCGGATCAAGGTCAACGACCAACACACGGTGTCCCATAAGGGCGATGCTCGCCGACAGATTGACAACGGCCGTTGTTTTGCCGACGCCACCCTTCTGATTGGCAACCGCGATTATCCGGGGGGGCTGACTCACGGCTCTACCGTACCTGATGGGTGTCTGTTACGGGTGGCATCCATTGCAAGGCTTGTCGGGACGTTCCACGTGGAACCATCAAAGGGGACTTCTGGCGTTCCACGTGGAACCTTAGGGGGACCGACTCGAGCGGACGTCCATACCGTGTTCCACGTGGAACGTCACTACTCGACCGATGCGTTGCGGCGGTTGCACCTGGTACTCCGTACACCAGGCTGGATCCCAGCGAGAAGGTTCGGTGTCGGGTGGTTCGCTCACGATCACCCGGCCGTTATGTCGGGCCAACTGGCTGGCGAGTCGGAGTGTGGTTCGTGGTTCGGCAAAGCCCCGCGCCACCACCACATCGAAGCTCGCGCGCCAGGCCGAATCGCGAACTATCTGTTCAACATCCGCTGCTACGGGGACGACTCGGTCCGTCCAGCCGAGCAAGGTACACGCTCGCTGTAGTGCATCAATTCGCTTGCCTCGTCGGTCGACGAGCGTTACGTGAAGATCGGGTCGCTCTAGGGCAATGACCAGCCCGGGAACTCCTCCTCCCGTACCGAGGTCAAGCACCGTGCGGGCACCATGGGGGAGTGCAGCAACGAATTCCCGGGCATGGTCAATCACTGCTGAAATCGGCCATGCGCCAAGAGCACCCTCTGCTTGAGCGCGAGCGAGCACCGTATCAAGCAGTGTGCGTGATGCATCGCTCGTCACTCGCCCAGCGTAGGGCGACCAACCGCGGTGTTGTCGCTTGTCCGGGTTGCACCCGGTCTGGGGTTAGGCGCCGGCGGCGCGTGACACCACAACCCGACGGAATGGATCATCACCCTCAGAATGCGTAACAATGCCGTCCATTGTGGCAAGCGTGTCATGAACGATCTTGCGATCGGCGGAATTCATCGGCTCGAGGATTCGGGGGGTGCCAGACTCCATGACGTCGCTTGCCACCTTCAGCGCAAACCGACCAAGTGCGTCCTTGCGACGCTGGCGGTAGCCACCAACATCGACCCGAAGACGAGTGTCGTGATCACCAAGTCGGCGCTGACTCACCACTCGTGTGACGTCCTGCAGGTTCGTCAGTGTCGAACCACGCGGCCCGACGAACATCATCAAGTCGTCGCCGTGCACTGCAACCTCGATCTCGTCACCGTCAATCGTCGACTCAACACGTGCCGACAGGCCAGCAGCGGCGAACAGTCCATCCAGGAATGTGGTCGCAGCGTCACGCACCGTGGTGACAGGTACTTTGGGGGCGTCGGCGTCGCGACGCGGCTCGTCGTCCCCATCCCCGCGGTTGTCACGACGATCGTCGGACTGACGATTGCGCGACGGCGTCCGTGGCTCGCTCGACCGTTCACGGCGACGCTCGCCGCCCCGGGAACGTGAACGACCTCCACGGCGCTCGCCACCACGCTCGCCACCACGCTCGCGGCGTCCCGAATCACGGGCCGAGGTTGGTCGAACCCTGGCTCGCACCTTCGCCTCGCCACGCATCCGGCCGAAGAGACCGGGCTTGGGTTCCTCGAGTACCTCGATCTCGGCGTCCTCCCTGGCTACTCCCAGTTGGTCGAGTGCCAACGTCGTTGCATCCTCGACCGTTGCTGCGGTGATCGTTACCCATTCCATATGTTGTGCTCCTTGTGATGAGATCGTGTGCTGATGTGATGTGGGGCGATGATGGTACGTTGCTCAGCGCTTCGGTGGCGTCGGGCGCTTCGGTGGACCGTCACCGCGAGGGGCCGCCGGGCGGTTCGGTGACGCCTGCTTGTTCTTTGACTGCGTCACGCGACGGCTCGGGAACTGCTCACTTTTGCCTGATTTTTCGGCCTTTTTTGATTGCTTTGCATCGTCGTCCTTCATCTCCCGAGCCTTGGCGCTGGCCTGCTGGGCTTGACGACCGATCGACTCGTCGTCACCGTAGAAGCGCTTGGTGATGTACGCCTGCTGACCGATGCGCACCAGCGCCTGGACGAAGTAGTAGACGATCAGTCCGGTCGGCAACACCACCTGGAACACGGCGAAGGCAACCGGGAGGTACTGCATGATCTTCTGCTGACTGGCCGACATCGTCGGACTGACCGTCCGCGAGGCGACCATCCGTTGTTGGACGAAGTAGAGCAGGGCCAGTGCAACGACGAGTCCGGCGTACACGAGCCCGCGGACGAAGTCGTCGCGCATCACGTCGATCGGCTGTACCGCAAGATCGAGCCCGATCGAGCGCATCTCGGTCTGTCCGATGAGCGAGCGGTACAACTCGGAGGACTCGTCGAGGTGTTTCGGAACGAATCCGGCGGATTCCGACGGGCGGCTCGTCAATCCAGTGAGCAGCTGGAACATGATGATGAACACCGGCATCTGCGCCAGGAGCGGGAGACACGACGCGAGCGGGTTGACCTTGTGCTCCTGGTACAGCCGCATCATCGCCTCGTTCAGGGCCTGGCGATCGCCCTTGTGCTCGATCTGCAGACGGCGCAATTCGGGCTGCAAACGCTGCATTTCCAGCATTCCACGGGTGCTCTTCAGGGTGAGTGGTGTGATCACGATCATCACCACGATTGCCATGGCCCCGATGGACACTGAGTAGTCGTTGCTCCACGAGTAGATCCAGGCAATGAGCCATCCGATTCCGTTGAACAGCCAATCAAACACGGTGTACCCCCTCATGTCGTTCACAGCACGCGGACACATGCACCGACTCGTCGGGAACCGGGTCGTACCCGGATGCACCAAACGGTCGGCACCGACCAAGTCGCCGAGCCGTGAGGAGACCCCCGCGCACCGCACCATGGCGGTGAATGGCCTCGTGCGCATACTCCGAACAACTCGGAAAGAAGCGACAGGGTGACGGCATCCCCACCCGCTGACCCTGGTACCACTCGATGGCCACCAGCATGGCGTGTCGCAGTCGCTGCGATATCCCCATCCTGTGGACAAGCGAAGTATCGTGTGTGACGACCGTCACATAGCCCCCTGGGGTTGCGTATCATTGTGCGGAACGGACGATTTCGCGTGATTTTGGACGTGATCAAGTAATCGATCAAGGGTTGTCCCCAGCTGTCCCCAGCTCTTGTCCACAGCCTCGGGCTCAACCGCCAGCAGGTACCAACCGCTGGTGAGACGTGCCGACCGGACCCGCATCAGTTCCCGGAGCTGGCGACGGAGTCGGTTGCGGGTGACCGCAGGACCGATCCGCTTGGGTGTCGAGAACGCAACCCGGACACCTGCGGCTGCAGGGTCGTACGCCACGCGCAACGACATCGACGAATCCCGAACGGCACGTGTGCCACGGAACGGTGCAAAACCCACCCGTCGTGGGATTCGACCGATCACGCCGACAGTCGGGCGCGACCCTTTGAGCGTCGGGACTTCAGCACGGCACGGCCGGCCCTCGTCTTCATTCGCTTGCGAAAACCATGCTTTTTCGCACGACGACGCTTGTTGGGTTGAAATGTACGTTTCACGCCTCTCTCCTGACGTCACTTACAAGGCGATTGGAAGCAACGGCGTCAAGGCTAGGGGAGTACGTGTGGTGCCACAACGCGTCGCCGACTCGTTTCGGCGGTCCTCGCACGGTCGAATTCGTCGGTTGTGATTCGTCGTTTTGACCCCTGTGGAAAACGTGCTACCTTGCCTGCCCCGCCCACGGCGGACCGTGACGACACACACAACAATCGAGTTACAGGACTGGAATTCTCCACACGGTGGGGGCTTCCTGTGGATGGAGGATCCAGATGACGACGAACGACTCCGGCATCGACGCGTTGCGCGACCAACGCGACGGCTTGTGGGACCGGGCCTCGGCGGTGTTGCGCCAACAGGTCTCCGAAGCCGTCTGGTATTCCACGTTCAGTGACATCGTCGTCGAGCGCGACGACAACTCCGCCGTCGGCAAGGTTGGCGGAACGATGAGCCTCACCCTGCGGGTACCGAACGCATTCGTCCGTGACCGCGTGCTGACCCGGTACATGTCGTTGGTGCGCGACGCCCTGGATGAGGCCGGTGGATCCGCGCACGAGTTGCGCGTCGACGTGAGACAGATTGCAGCCAGTCCGATGACGGCGCCGTCGGCCACCGCCGCGCCGACACCGGTCGTCGACGCTCACCATGCGTCCGCCAACCGCGGTGGCAGGGGTGGCGCCAGCGGGCTCAATCCGCGGTACACCTTCGATACGTTCGTGAAGGGCGCATCCAACCAGTTCGCCCTCGCCGCAGCACAGCGAGTCGCCGAAACGCCCGGTCGTTCGTACAACCCGCTCTTCATCTACGGGTCGGCCGGACTCGGCAAGACGCACCTCCTCCATGCCATCGGCTCGTACGTGCACGAGCACTACCCGAACTACGAGGTCCGCTACGTATCGACGGAGACGTTCCTCAACGAGTACGTCGATGGCATCCGCAACAACACGATCAGTGCGTTCAAACGTCGGTACCGCGAGGTGGACGTCCTGCTGATCGACGACATCCAGTTCATGGAGGGAAAGGAGGGACTCCAGGAGGAGTTCTTCCACACGTTCAACTCGCTGCACGGTGCATCGAAACAGATCGTCATCTCGAGCGACCGAGTTCCCGATGCGATCCCGACGCTCGAGGATCGTTTGCGGGGACGGTTCCGTTGGGGATTGATCACCGACATCCAGCCACCCGACGTGGAAACCCGGCTCGCAATTCTGCGCAACAAGGCCGAGCGCGAACGCCTCGATTCGTCGCCCGACGTCCTCGAGTTCATCGCCTCGAGCGTCACGACGAACATCCGAGAACTCGAGGGGGCGCTCGTCCGGGTCGCTGCGTACGCATCGCTCAACAAGACCCGGATCGACGTCGACCTGGCGCGCGAGCTGCTCGTCGACCTGGTCTCCCGCAGGGTCGGCAAACAGCGCTCGCCCGAACAGCTGCTCTCGGAAATCTGCGACTACCTCGGGGTGAGCGTCGAGGCGGTGCGTGGTCGCAGCCGCCAACGACCCATCGTCGGAGCCCGCCAAACGGCGATGTACGTCATCCGTGAGCTCACCGACCTGTCCTACCCGGCCATCGCCCGACTGTTCGGGGGTCGCGACCACACGACCGTGATCCACGCGGTGGAAAAGACGCAGAACGTGATGAAGGATCGCCAGCTCGTCTTCGACCAGGTCAACGAACTCCTGCGGATGTTCAAGACATGAGCGCCATCGGTGCACAACGTGGGGGTGATCCGTGGAGCTCCTGTGGACGACTTGTGGACGAGGACCGTGTTGTCCGCAGACCGCAAACCACAACGGTGCGAGATGTGGTCGGCCACGGGCAACCTGTGACGACTGCAACCCTTGTCTACGCTGGGAAACACCCCGGTTATCCACAATCCACAGCACTTATTACTGCTATTGACATACGTACATCCGATATCGCTAATCAGCCGAACGACCGAACATCGAGGAACCCGACGTGAAATTCCGAGTGGAACGTGAAGAACTGAACGAAGTCCTGGGGGACGTGAGCCGCATTGCCACGTCACGTACGAGCGCAATGCCCGCCCTTGCCGGGGTGGAGATGGTCGTTTCCGGGGACACCCTGACCCTTTCCACGACCGACCGCGAAATCTCCATGCAGTCGACGCTCTCGGTCGGCGGACAGCGCGACGGTGTCGCGGTGCCGAACGCACGCGTGCTCACCGACCTCGTGCGGGGGCTCCCCGACGGGAAGTTGCAGATCAGTGCCGAGGGCGAATCACTCGTCGTCGAAGCCGCACGCAACCGGTCCTCGGTGCTCTGCTACGCCACCAACGACTTCCCCAAGATCCTCCTGGCGAGCGCACCGGAAGGAACGGTGCCGGCAGGATTGTTCGGCGAGGCCCTACGGCAGGTGGTGCGGGCAGCGAGTGCCGATCTCACCCGACTCGCCCTGACCGGGGTGCTCCTCAGCAACCAATCGAACGGCCTCACGATGGTGGCAACCGACAGTTACCGGCTCGCCGTCAGGCAGGTGGCCGGCACGTCCCTGGCAGGCGAGAGTACCGTCATCGTCCCGGCCCGTGCGTTGGGCGAGTTGCTCCGGCTGATCAAGGACCACGAGACCATCACCTACCGCCTCGCCGCCGATCGCGCCACGTTCACCGTTGGGGGAACGACGATTTCGACGTCGCTGCTCAACGTGCAATTCCCCAACTACAACGGACTCGTACAGCCCTCGTATCCGAACACGCTCTCGACCAACCGCGAGACCTTGCTCGACGCGGTCCGCAGGTCGAAGGTGTACGCACGCGACACCATTCCCGTACGGCTCACCCAGGCACCCGGTTCGCTCAAACTCTCGGTGCACACCAACGACACCGGCGAGACGATCGAGGAACTCGACGCCGACTACAAGGGACCCGAAATGACGATCGGGTTCAACCCCGACTACCTGCTGCAGGGTATCGAGGCGTGCAACGGCGAGACGATCAGCATCGAGTCGAGCGACCCGATCAAGCCCGCGGTGCTTCGCGGATCGACCAACGACGGTTACCTCTACCTGTTGATGCCGCAACGACTGACGTCGTGATCGTCCGCTCGCTGCAGCTCGCCGATTTTCGCAACTACCAACGACTCCAGCTCGAGCTGGGTGCCGGCGTGCATGCGCTCGTCGGCGACAATGCACAGGGCAAGACCAACCTCGCCGAGGCGTTGGTCGTCGTTTCCACCATGAAGTCGTTCCGCGGCGTTCCGAACGAGCACGTCGTCCGCAAGGGTGCGGCCAGTGCGATCCTTCGCGCCGAGGTGGTCCACGGCGACGGTCGGGAATTCCTGGTGGAGATCGAGCTGAAGCCCGTCGGTCGGTCCGTCGCGCAGATCAACCGCAAGCGGGTCGTACGAACGCGCGACCTCCTCACGGTGGTGCGCACCACCGTGTTCTCGCCCGACGACCGCTTCCTCGTGTACGGCGGTGCGGCACAGCGACGTCAGTTCCTCGACGAGTCGATCGTGGCGGCGGATCCGGCGAAGGCGGACCTCGTGGCCGAGCTGGAACGGGTGCTGCGACAGCGCAACGCCCTGTTGAGGGATGCCGCCGGTCGTGCATCCTCGACCACGCTCGCCGCCCTCGATGCCTGGGACGACAAGTTCGCGGCGGTCGGCGACGAGATGGGTCGGGCGCGGGCCGCGTTCGTCGAAACGATTGCACCCCTCGTGCAGACCGCGTACCAATCACTCGTCGACGATGCGTGCAAGGTCCACCTCTCCTACGATGCACCCTGGCGCGACACCGGTCTGGCGAGCAACCTGGCCGGTGAGAGGGACGACGATCTTCGTCGCGGCACCTCGACGGTCGGGCCGCACCGCGACGACCTCATCGTCGAACTCGACGACTTCGCGACGCGCACGCAGGGTTCGCACGGCGAACAGCATTCACTCGGACTCGCGTTGCGGATGGCGGCGCACCAGGCGGTGACCAACGAGCACGGCACACCACCCCTCGTCGTGCTCGATGATGTACTAGCCGCCCTCGACGACCGCCGGGCGGGCGCCCTCTTTGACCGCCTCCTTGCGGCGGTGCCGTACGGTCAGATGATCGTGACCAGTGCACACACGTTGCCGCGATCACCCCGTGTCACCCGTTGGTTACGAGTGTCGGGCGGAACCATCACGGAGGAGTCGTCGGCGCGACCATGAACCATCGCAACCCCGGGGATCTCCCGCCGACCGTCACGCTGCAACAGCAGCTCTCACGCCTCCTCGGCTCGCTCGGCTCCGACGATGCAACGAGCGTGCAGGGTGTGTTCGGCGCATGGCAGGAACTGGTCGGCGATGCGGTGGCCGCGCACGTCCAACCGGTCAAACTCGACCGTTCCACGCTCGTGGTCGAGGCCGATGATCCCCATTGGGCGACGGAGATGCGCTTCCTCGAGTCGTCCCTGTGCGCGAAACTCTCGCAGCGGACCACCACGCCGGTGACATCGCTCGACGTGCGCATCAAGCGCCGCTAAGTCGGTACGTCCTCGCATCGGGGTTCGTTCTTCCGAGCCCCGTACACACCTAGAATAAGGAGACTGTCCATGACGAATTCCCGCCCTTCGCACCGCCCCCGCACCAGCGTCAGGCGGCACCCGTGAGTGCCTCCGACGACGCCACCAAGGGCGCCACCCGGAAAGGCTCGTCCAGCTACGGGGCCAAGGACATCCAGGTGCTCGAGGGGCTAGACCCCGTACGTCGCCGCCCGGGCATGTACATCGGCTCCACCGGCCTCGCCGGACTCCACCACCTCATCTGGGAGGTGGTCGACAACTCCGTCGACGAGGCAATGGCCGGGTTCTGCAACAAGATCGTCGTCACACTGCACCCCGACGGGTCGTGCGAGGTCGTCGACAACGGCCGTGGAATCCCCGTCGACCCGTACCCCTCCGGGCCCCACAAGGGCAAGAGTGCGCTCGAGGTGGTGCTGACGGTGCTGCACGCCGGAGGCAAGTTCGGCGGTGACGGGTACAAGGTGTCGGGCGGACTGCACGGCGTCGGTGTGAGCGTGGTGAACGCCTTGTCGGAGCGTGTGGTGGCCGAGGTGCACCGTGACGGCACGCACTACCGCCAGGAATTCGTCGACGGCGGCAAACCGAAGGGCAAGTTGCAGAAGGTCGGGGCTTCACCCGAGAAGTCGGCGCGCGGAACGTCGATCCGCTTCTGGCCCGACCCAACGATCTTCACGGCCGAGGGCGTCGAGTTCGTCGCCCGTACCGTCACCGAGCGGTTGCAGACCATCGCGTTCCTCAACAAGAGCCTCGAGGTGGTGTTCGTCGACGCCCGCGGCGACAAGAAGCAGAAGGTCACCTACCAGTACAAGGGCGGCATCGTCGATTTCGTGAAGCACCTCAACCAGTCACGCGAGGCGTTGTTCACCAAGGTGGCGCACTACGAGGCGGCCGAGGACGACCAGACGGTCGACGTCGCGCTGCAGTGGAACACGGGGTACTACGAGGGCATCTACGGTTACGCCAACGGCATCTCGACGGTCGAGGGCGGCATGCACGTCGAGGGTTTCAAGACCGCGCTCACCTCGGTGCTCAACAAGTACGCCCGCACGTCCGGTGGTCTCAAGGAAAAGGACGAGAACCTGCTCGGCGAGGACATCCGCGAGGGGCTGACCGCCGTCGTGTCCGTGAAGCTGCGCGAGCCGCAGTTCGAGGGCCAGACCAAGGCGAAGTTGGGCAACGTCTCCATGCGTTCGTTCGTCCAGAAGGAAACCAACGCCAGGTTGGAGGAGTGGTTCCAGGAGAACCCCACCGAGGCCAACCGCGTGGTGAAGAAGGCCGTTGCCGCCGCACAGGCCCGCATCGCAGCAAAGAACGCCCGCAACGCCATCCGTCGCAAGACCGCCCTCTCCGGTGCGGGGATGCCCGACAAGCTGAAGGACTGCACGGCCGGCGACCCGGCGGAGAGCGAACTGTTCATCGTCGAGGGCGACTCCGCCGGCGGTACCGCCGTCGACGCCCGCGATCCCCGGACGCAGGCGATCCTGCCCATCCGCGGCAAGATCCTCAACGTCGAACGGGCCCGGCTCGACAAGATGCTGAAGAACAACGAAATCCAGGCCCTCATCACGGCCATCGGCGGCGGTGTCGGCAACGACGAGTTCAACGTCGAGAAGGCCCGCTACCACAAGGTGATCATCCTCGCCGACGCCGACGTGGACGGAAGCCACATCCGCACGCTCCTCCTCACGTTCTTCTACCGACAGATGCGCCCGATGGTCGAGAGCGGGTTCATCTACATCGCCCAACCACCGTTGTATTCCACCGAGGTCGGCAAGGAGAAGGTGTACCTGAAGGACGATGCCGCCAAGGCGGTGTTCCTGAAGGAGCACGCCAACCACAAGAAGGAGTTCCAGCGCCTGAAGGGCCTCGGCGAGATGGACTGGCAGGAACTGAAGGGAACCACGATGGATGCGGCGACACGCACGCTCCTGCAGATCACCGTCGACGAGGCAGCGGAGGCCGAGCACATCATGAGCGTGCTCATGGGTGACGACGTCGAGATGCGCAAGGAATTCATCACCACCAACGCGCGCGACGTGCGCAACCTGGACTTCTAGGAGCAACCATGGCAAAGAAGCGAACGGCTCCCAAGGCCAAGTCGGGCGGCCGCAAGTCCGGTGCCGGTGACGGCAACGGCTCGTCGCAGTTGCCGTTGTCCGGTGGTGACTCGGTGCAGCCGATCCAGCTGCAAGAGGAGATGGAGCGCTCGTTCCTCGACTACGCGATCTCCACGATCATGTCGCGCGCCCTGCCCGACGTGCGCGACGGTCTGAAGCCGGTGCACCGTCGGATCATCTGGGACATGGACCAACAGGGTTTCCGACCCGATCGTCCGTACGTGAAGTGCGCGCGCGTCACCGGCGACACGATGGCCCGCTACCACCCGCACGGTGACGGGGCGATCTACGACGCCTTGGTGCGCATGGCGCAGCCGTTCTCACTGCGTCATCCGCTCATCGACTTCCATGGCAACTACGGTTCGCCCGACTTCGGTCCGGCCGCTAGTCGCTACACCGAGGCTCGTCTGCACCCGCTCGCCATGCAGCTCCTCGCGGACATCGAGGAGAACACCGTCGATTTGATGCCGAACTACGACGGCACCACCGAGGAACCGACGGTGCTGCCGGCGCGGTTCCCCAACCTGCTCGTCAACGGCTCGCAGGGCATCGCGGTGGGTATGGCCACCTCGATCCCACCGCACAACCTCGGCGAGGTCGTCGATGCAACCCTGCACCTGGTCGACAACCCGGACGCCACCGTGAAGGACCTGATGAAGTTCGTGAAGGGTCCGGACTTCCCGACGGGCGGCTTGATCCTCGGTCGCGACGGCATCACCGAGGCCTACAAGACCGGTCGGGGCAGCATCAAGATGCGCGCCAAGTTGTCGATCGAGGATGGCCAGCGCGGCCAGATGCGCATCGTCGTGACGGAGCTCCCGTACCAGGCGAGTTGTTCGGCCATCGCCGCGCGGATCCAGGAGCTCGTCGACAACGACGGGCTGGACGGCATCGCCGACGTGAACGACAATTCCGCCGGCGGCACCACCAACCTCATCATCACCCTGAAACGAGGTGCCAACGCCAACGTCGTGATGAACAACCTGTTCAAGAACACGCAGTTGCAGACCCAGTTCCCGGTGAACATGGTGGCCCTCGTCGACGGGGTGCCGCGCACGCTCAACCTCCGCGACGCGATCGCCGGTTACGTCAGCCACCAGGTCGAGGTCATCACCCGACGCAGCCAGTTCCGCCTCGACAAAGCGCGGGACCGCAACCACATCCTCGAGGGGCGTCTCAAGGCGCTCAACGTGATCGACGAGGTGATCAAGGTCATCCGTGCCAGCGAGGACGCCAACGCCGCAAAGGAGGCGTTGATGGCCAAGAAGTTCGGGTTCAGCGAGCGCCAGGCGATCGACATCCTCGACATGCAGTTGCGCCAGCTCACCCGGCTGTCGCGTATCGACCTGGAGAAGGAGCAGAAGGAGATCCGCGAGCGGATCAAGGAACTCACGGCGATCCTCGAGGACGACAGGAAGTTGCGGGCGGTGATCTCCGCCGAACTCACGAAGGTCAGGGAGACCTTCGCGACGCCGCGCGTGTGCCAGATCGCCGCCGACGCCGGCGAGATGGGAGTGGAGGACCTCGTCGAGAACAAGGAACTCGTCATCGTGATGACGCAGGAGCAGTACGTGAAGGCGGTTTCCGCCGACTCGTTCCGCACGCAGGGCCGCGGGGGCCGCGGGGTGAGCGGAGCGCGGATGAAGAGCGACGACATCGTTCGGCACGTGATCTTCACCACCGCCCACGCCTACCTGCTGTTCTTCAGTAACCGTGGCCGCGTCTACCGGTTGCGCGCCCTCGACGTCCCCGAGCGGGAGCGCACCGCCAAGGGCATCCCGATCGTCAACCTGTTGCCGTTGCAGTCGGGGGAGACCATCCAGGCCATCATCGACACCCGCGAGTTCCCCGGCGAGCGCTACCTCTTCTTCGCAACCAGGCAGGGCCAGGTGAAGAAGACCAAGTTCGACGAGTACGACTCGAGTCGGCGTGACGGTTTGATCGCACTCAAGCTGCGACCGAAGGACGAGCTCGTGCGGGTCATCGAGACCAACGGCACCAACGACGTGTTCATGGTCAGTCGCGGTGGCCAGACGATCCGCTTCGGTGAGAAGCAGGTTCGACCGATGGGTCGGTCGGCGGCCGGGGTTCGCGGTATGACGCTGCGCGGCTCCGACGAGGTCGTGTCGATCGACGTCGCGCGCGATGATGCATCGATCCTGCTCGTCACCGAGTCGGGGTACGGCAAGCGGACGCGGATCAACGACTTCGCCCGCAAGGGTCGTGGTGGGATCGGCATGATCGGCATCAAGCTCACCGGCAAGAAGGGTCGGGTCGTCGCCGCCTTCATGGTCGGACTCGAGGACGAGATCGTCGTCGTCTCCTCGGGTGGTACGACCATCCGTATGCCGGTTCGCGAGATCTCGAGCCAGGGTCGCGCCGCGACCGGTGTGCGCATCATGACGCTCGAGGCCGGGCAGGTGGTTGCCTCCGTTGCCCCGATCATCGCCGGTGACGATCAATAGTCGTCGCCCGCGCCGACGCAACGACTGCGGAGCAGTGACACCGGCGCTCGTTGCGGTGCTGGTCACGTTCTCGTTGCTCGTGACCGGTCTCGGCGAGCTCGCAAGGTCGCAGCGAAGTGCTGCGCGCCTCGTCACCGCCGCCGAGGCGATGGCCATCGCCGCCGCTTCCGGCGGGGACGTAGGGGCCCTCGCCACGCACTACGTCGTGGATCGGTTCGAGGTCGACGTCGACGGGGCGAGTATCACCGTGCGGGTGTGGAGCAACGGTAGGTTCGCGACGGCGACGGCGCAGGACCATCGTCGTACACTTGGGCGAGCCGAATGAGTGCCACCAGCAAACCGTCTCGCGGCCCACGAGCCCCCGAACGGCCGCGGATGCGGCGCGTCACCCGGGTGGTTCGCGACGTCGACGTCTGGAGCGTCTTCAAGGTTGGGCTCGTCCTGCACCTCGTGTTGTTCATCATCGCGCTCGTGGCGGCGATCCTCGTATGGGGTGTCGCCACATCGACCGGCACGATCGACAACGTCGAGAGCTTCTTTGAGTCCTTCGGGTGGGAGAGGTTCTCCTTCGACGGCGCCTCGCTATTCGGCAACTTCCTCGTATTCGGGCTGCTCGCCGCCCTCCTCGGCACCGCCGTCTGGGTGATCGGTGCGGTCATGTTCAACCTGATCACCGAGCTCGTTGGTGGCGTGCGCGTGACCGTGCTGGAGGAAGAGGTCGTCCTCGGTTCGGTGTACGACGACACCCCGTAGGATGGAGTTCCCCGCACGGGGCTATAGCTCAGTTGGTTAGAGCGCATCCCTGATAAGGATGAGGTCGTTGGTTCGACTCCAATTAGCCCCACCAGAGAATCCGCCGCCCGGGGTGTTCAGGCGTGCAGTGGTTTGGCCAACTTCAGTCCCGCGAGCCGGTCGGGTTGCTGCAAGCCGCGCAGTGCAACGTCGAAGTCGGGGAGTGCGTAGACCTCGCCGGAGTCGGTGATCATGACGTAGCGGTCGAAGCGGGCGAGGAAGGTGCGGTCGTGACTCACCGCCACCACGGTGCCCTCGAAACCGTCGAGTGCCCGCTCCAGCGCCTCCGACGACTCGATGTCGAGGTTGTCGGTCGGCTCGTCGAGCAACAGCACATTGTGCCCCTCGATCTCCAAGCGGAGGATCTCGAGCCGTGCCTTCTGGCCGCCAGAGAGGGTTTCGAACTTCTGGCGCGCCTGGTTACGCAACCCGTACCGGGCGAGGGTCTTCATCGCCCGTTCCTCGTCGGTGATCCGGTCGTGCACGATGTCGATGCACTCGCGTCCGAGGAAGTCGGGACGGTCGTTGATCTGCGTGAAGACGCCGACGGAGGTGCGGGGACCGAACCGAACCTCCCCGGTGGAGGGAACGAGATCACCGGACAGCACCCGTAGGAGGTGGGTCTTGCCCGTTCCGTTCGGACCGATGAGGGCGACCCGCTCGCCGTGGTGGATCTCGTCGCTGAACGGCAGGAAGAGGTCGTTGGCCGACACTCCGTTGAGCTGCGCCACGCGACGTGCGGCGTCGGCACCCCGCAGCCGGACGTAGATCTGCTGGTCGGGCACCGGCGGCGGGGGAGGCCCTGCCGCCACGAACTTCTCCCAACGCGTCTCGGCCGCGTTCGCCTTCGTGGCGTTCTTGAAGTTCTGTGCGGCTCGTTGCTTCATGATCTTCATGTGGTGGAACAACCGCCGCTCCTCCTCGTGCCACCGCTTGAGGTCGTCCCCGAGCAGTTCCTGGCGACGTTCGCGGGCCTCGGGGAACGTGGCGAACGACCCGCCGTGGACCCAGCTCCCCGAGCCCTCGACGGCAACGATCTTGTTCGCGCACCGTTCGAGCAGGGTGCGGTCGTGGCTCACCATCAGGATGGTCGAGGGACACGAACGCAGCTCGCTCTCCAGCCACTCGCGTGTCGGGATGTCGAGGTAATTGTCCGGTTCGTCGAGCAGCAGCACGTCCGCACCCGAATGCAGCAGCAGGTCGAGCACCAGGCGTTTCCGCTCGCCGCCCGAGAGCTCCGAAACGAGCCGCGTGAAGACGTCGTCGACCCGACTCTTCACGCTGCGTTGCGCCGAGGCCTGCCACTGTGATTCCAGTTCGTACCCCCCGAGGTCGCCCCAGGTCGAGAGGGCCGTTGCGTAGGCCATGCCGTCGTCGTCGCCCGCCTGCATCGCCCGTTCCGCCCGGACCAGTTCGCGGCCGGCATCACGCAGCGCGGCAGGCGCCACCTCGATCAGCATCTCCCGCAGGGTGTCGCCGGGCCGCGACATGCCGACGTCCTGCGTCATGTACAGCATCGCACCGTTGATCGAGAACTCCCCCGCATCCGCCTCGAGCTGACCGGAGAGGATCCGCAGGATGGTGCTCTTGCCGACGCCATTGGCGCCGACGATGGCGGCATGCTCGCCCGGTGCGATCCGGAAGCTGACGTCGAAGAACAACTGGTCGGCCCCGGGCGGTCCGTACTCCAACTCGCTCACGACGATGCCCGACACGGTCGTCAATTCTGTCGGTCGCCGGCTTCGATCAGTTGCCCTGTCGTGCGATTCGTCGTGCCACGACGTTGCCGAGCAGTCGTGGTCGGGCGTACTCCCATTCACCCGTCGTGGTGACGCTGGTCGCGCCGGTGCCCTGCTTGAAGTCGTAGACACCGCGGTTGTTGACCGCATCGGCACCACCCATGTCGTACGTCGTCACCCCGCGCGCCGCGCAGAGCTCCATCAGCTTCCAGAAGGCGACGTACGACGCATAGGTCTTGCGACCCTCGGGTGTAGCGGCCGCGAAGGTGTCGAACGCCCGGTCGCCGAGTACCAGCGCGCCGCGCAGCGCGAGCAGGTTGCCCTCGGGGTCGTCACAGCGAACCATGATGCAGTCGTCGCCGTAGGCGTCGAGGACCGAGTCGATCCATTCCCTCGTGACGTCGTCGGAGAGGCGGTCGAGCCCCTTGAACTCGTGCATCGCCTCGTACGTCCGGCGCACGAGGTCGGGTGACGGATCGAGCCATCTCGTTGCATCCAACCCGCGCTTTTGACCGCGACGCAGGTTGTGACGCCAGTTCCTGGTGAGGTGCGACAGCCGGTCCGACTCGGGGAGGTCGGGTCGGTAGTGGAGCGTCGAGCCGCTGAGCAGGGTGCGCCGGCTCTTCGACCAGCCGTTGGCGGTCAGCGTCGAGTCGTCGTCCTCCGACGTCGGTCGATCGGGATTGATCCGGATCGTGGTGAACCGTGCTCCGACCGCGACCAGCATCGTCCGTCGGAGGGCGTCGCCACATTCCGTCAGGTCGCCGACCGGTCCGCCGGGTACCCACACGACGCAGATGCCGCGCAGGACGATGCGCACGTTCGCCTGCGCCATGGCCACGACGCGTGCATCACGGTGCGCCACCAACCGCAACGGGATCCAGCCGAACCGTCGTCGGTGTTCCGCCCAGCGGAAGCCCTGGTGCACCGAGGGGAAGGCCAGCGTGCGAAGACGTGCGTCCCACTCGTCACCCGAACCCGTGAACACCGACCATTCAGCCGTCACGGTCGTGCCCCTCGTTGACGTCGGGATCATGTCGGCTCATGCAGGTGCGGAACTGCATCCGCCGTACCGAATGCTAGGAGACCGGTTCGCGAACGGTTCCGTAGCCTTGGGGCCAACGGATTCCCGTCGTGAAACTCTTCCGCCGCCTGCTCCTCGTTCTCTCCGTGGCGACCGCCGTGGTCGGGATCATCCGGTTCGGCGGCAGCGAGAAATCGCGCGTGACCACCAAACAGGGTGGATGGCGCGGCTTCACGCCCCCCGAGTGAGACGGCGATGATCGGCCTCGTCGGTTCCGGTCTGGTCGGTGCGCACGCCGTCGACGCACTCATCCAGCGCGGACAAGCGCAGCTGCTGGTGCACGACGTGAACGTCGCCGCATCGAACCGACTCGTCTCCAAGCGGTCGTCCGCACGCAACAGGGTCACAGCGGTCCCGGTGAACGACCTCTTCTCGGCGAACGTCGTGGTCCTCGCATGCCCGCCACCGCACGCCAAGGCGGCGCGACGGTTCCTCGAATCGGGCGTCGGCGTGGTGTCGTGCAGCGACGACGTCGACGACACGCTCGCCATGCTCGAGCTCGACGCCATGGCGCGTGCCGCGGGTCGTACGTTGGTCGTCGGTGCCACGATGTCGCCGGGACTCTCCGGGCTCCTCGTGCGGGCGATCTCCCTGGGGTTCGACGACGTGGACGAGGCGCACGTCGCCATCCACGGCACCGCCGGACCGGCGTGCGCCCAACAGCACCACCGCGCACTGGGCGGCCAGGCGATCGGTTGGCACGACGGCGATTGGCTCCGACGACCTGCCGGCAGTGGACGTGAGCTGTGCTGGTTCCCCGACCCGGTCGGACCGCGTGACTGCTACCGCGCGGAACTCACCGACCCGTTGGTGATCCAACGTGCGCTCCCCGAACTCACCCGGGTGACGGTCCGGATGTCCGCCACCCGCCGCGACCGTCTCACCGCGCGTCTCCCGATGCTGACGCCCCCGCACGCCGAAGGTGGCGTCGGTGCACTGCGCATCGAGGTGCGCGGTTGGCGCAACGCCGGTCGTCACGTCGAGGTCGTCGGGATCGCCGACCGGGTGGGGCACGTCGCGGGTCTCGTGGCGGCGGCCACGGCGCGGCGACTCATCGCCGGGGACTTCTCCGCCGGTGCGCGCGTGCTCGGCGACGCGGGATCCCCGAATGCAGACCTGCTGAACGATCTCGTCGCCGACGGGCTCCACCTGCACGAGTTCGTCGGGTCGGCGCAGGACTAACGGTGCGATTCGACGTCGATCCCCCGCACCTGCCACCGGCGCGCACCGTCGTCGTCGGTGGTCGCGGGGAGTTCTTCGTCCGTCACCACCAGCACCCTGATCCAGGGGCGCCGGTGGTGCTGTTGCTGCACGGTTGGACCGCCTCGAGCGACCTCCAGTTCTTCACCGCGTACGCCGGGTTGTCGGAATTCGCCACGGTCGTCGGCATCGACCACCGCGGGCATGGTCGCGGGCTGCGACCCGACGTCGACGTCACGCTGGAGGATTGCGCCGACGACGCGGCGGCGGTGTGTGCGGCACTCGGCATCGAATCGGTCGTCGCAACGGGATTCTCGATGGGCGGACCGGTCGCGATGCTGCTCGCCCGTCGCCACCGGTCGCTCGTGTCCGGCCTCGTCCTGCAGGCGACGGCACTCGAATGGCGGGCCTCCGCCCGGGAACGTGCGCGGTTCCGTGTCTCGAGGTTGCTCGGTCCGATCACGCGCCGGCTCATCCGTCCCGCCACCATCCGTTTCGCGTTCTCCCGCCGGATCACCCGTGATCACCCGTTGCGCCGCCACCTCGGCTGGATGATGTCGGAGTGGCGACGCAACGATCCCTGGCACATGGCACAGGCCGGACGCGCAATCTCACGGTTCGATGCCCGCCCGTGGGCCGGTGGTCTCGCGATCCCGACGGTCGTCGTGCTCACGACGCGCGACCGGTTGGTGCCGCCGCGCAAGCAGCGTGCACTGGCCGAGGCGACGTCGGCCGAGGTGCTACCGATCGACGGCGACCATTTCGTGAACGTCGGAAACCCGACGGAGTTCAGCGTGGTGACCGCTCGCGCGGTTCGCCTTGTGCTCGCTGCCCGGCCATCCGGTCGAGCCGTTCGTTGATCGATTCCAACGCCTCGCGCAGGTCCGTCGTGGTGGCGGAGTTCGAGAGCGCGAGTCGCACCGCGGCGAGTTCGCGTGCCAGGTACTCGGCGTTCTCCTGGGTCCGGGCGGCGACGGCACGGTCGTTCTCGAGGGCCTGACGGTCGCGATCCTCCTGACGGTTCTGGGCGAGGAGGATGAGCGGTGCGGCATACGCCGCCTGCACGGAGAACATCAGGTTGAGGAGGATGAACGGGTACGGGTCCCAGCGCAGCGTGATCGACAGCACGTTCACGGTGATCCACACCAGGACGAGGAAGGTCTGCACGACGAGGAATCGTGCCGTCCCGAGGTTGCGGGCCACCGCTTCGGAGAACCGCCCGAAGGCACCCGGCTCGTAGGGCACGTTCAACTTGCGCCGGTAGCGGGGATTGGCGAGGTCCTCCCGACGTTTCACGGCGCACCCCGGGGGGTGCGGTCGGATGCATCGGGCGATGCCAGGCGTGTCCGGCGCCAGTCGGCCGGGAGGGCGCGGTCGAGCACGTCGTCGACGGTGATCGCCCCGAGGAGATGGTTGCCGGCGTCGACCACCGCGACGGAGAGCAGGTTGTAACTGGCGAGTCGCACCATCACGTCACGCTCGCTCATCGTCGGGGGAATCGTCGGTTCGTGCTGGACACAATCCTTCAGCTTCATCTGCGGTGGTTCGCGCAACAGTCGTTGGAAGTGCACGATGCCCATGTAGCCGCCTGTGGGCGGTTCGTGCGGTCCGTGGGTGACGAACACCTGCGCGGCGATCGAGGCCAGGCGCTCCGGGTCCCGAACGTGGGCCAGCGCCTCGGCAACTGTCGCCTCCGGCGACAGCACGATCACGTCCGGTGTCATCAGTGCGCCTGCGGTTCCCTCGGGCCACGACAACAGGCGTCGCATGGTGTCGGCATCGTCCTCGTCCATCGACTCGAGCACCTTCGTGCGTTGCTCGTTGCCCATCTTCGCCAGCAGGTCGGCGAGATCGTCGAACTCCATCTCGTCGAACACCCCGTTCAGGCGGTCGATGTCGAGACCCTCGATCAACCGCAGCTGCTCATCCTCGGGAAGTTCCTCGAGGACGTCGGCGAGTCGCTCGTCATCCATCGCGGCGGCGATCATCCGCCGTTGTTCGATCGGCAATGCGGCGATGAACGCAGCCACATCGCTCGGGTGCATACCGCGCAACCGTGCGGCCTCGGCCGCCACCGGTGTGGCGGGGGCGAAGAGCGTCGCCAGCTCCGTCCACTCCACCAGCCGGAAGGCGGGACGCGACAGGAGCAATCCCCGTTTGGAGAGCCGGACCTTCGCCACGCTCCAGGACGGGTTGTGACCGCCGTGGTGGCGGAGTGCGACGTCGACGACGGTCTCGTCACCGTGCTTCTTGTCGAAGACGTCGGCCCCGACGAGCCGTTCCCCCTCCCGTCGCCGGAACGGATTGAGGTCGATGTCGTAGCTCTTCAGGCGAACCCCCGAGTTGTCGAGCGAGGCGACACGGGCGGCGGTGACGAAGATGCTGCGTCGCTGACTGCTCGCGACGAAACCGAGCACCCGCGGGGCCTCGTTGCCCCGTCCCGGGACGACGACGATGTCGTCGATCTTCCCGATCGGCGATCCGCCGGCATCGAGCAACGGCAACCGCATGATGCGGTACGCGTAAATGAGGTCCGTTGCAGGCGTCACGAAGCGAGGCTACCCACGGACCCGCGGGTGAACCTCGCGAAACCCCGCTTTTTCAGTTGCGGAGATCGCTGAGGAGAAGCGCGACGTACTCGCGCAGGTACGTCGCAGAATCGGTGAGTGCCTCGGTCTGCGGAAGGAACGAGCCGACGCCGAGTCCGCCGAACGTCGGATCGGTGACCGCGGGATCGGACCCCACCATTCGTACGTCGGTGAAGAAGCGCGAGAACTCGCGGCGCGATCGTCGTAGATGGAAGTCCGACGTGACGACGGCGATCGGGGCATCGGCACCGTGCAGCCCCGAATCGCGGGCCACCTTGGCGTGACCGTTGGTGTTCATCGACACCGAGTCGATGCGGATTCGTTCCGCGGGAACGCCGAGCCGCTGTGCGTGTTCCCGCATGAGTACACCGAGCCGGTCCGGGGTCCGCAGCGCGAGCTTCCCGGGTTCTGCCCCGGCCATGATCAGCGTGGCGGTCGGGTACTCCCGCCACAGCACCACGGCCCGGTTGACGCGTCGCACCGTCTCGAGACTCGCCGAGTCCCCTTCGGGGCGGTCGGCGAGTTCGAACCCTGCGCTCAGCACGTAGATGTGGTCGGGACGCCAGTCGTCGTCGATCGTCGATTCGACGACGAGCGGTCGTTCCGCGACGAGTGCCCCGAACGGGGTGGCGATGACCCAGGACCAGGCGAGGGCGGTCGTCCCGACGATCTTCATCCACCGTCGCAGGGCACCGGTGCGCCACAGCACGACCCACACGCCGACGAGGACTGCGCTCGGCAACCACAAGGGATCGACGAGATCGCGCAGCACTGCGTTCAGCGTATGAAGCCCGGGCGTAGCATGGAGCGGCCCGCTCGGGGACGTAGCTCAGCTGGCTAGAGCACCTGCTTTGCAAGCAGGGGGTCGTGGGTTCGAGTCCCATCGTCTCCACCACATGACCGACGTTGTGTTGTTGCTGTCGTGCCGTGACCGACCCGGGATCGTCGCCACCGTCACCGGATGGGTGGCGTCCGTCGGCGGCAACATCACCGACGCACAGCAGCACACCGACCCCCACGACGGATCGTTCTTCCAGCGGGTGCGGTTCACACCACCCGCCGATGCGTCGGTCGACGACCTCGCCCGGCGGTTCGCGACCGTGGCGGTGACGCACGACCTGACGTACCGGTTCTGCACGCTGCCGTACCGACCGCGTACCGCGATCCTCGTGTCGAGGCAGCTCCACTGCCTGGCTGACATCCTCGGGCGCGTGCAACTCGGCGACCTGTCGCTCGACGTTCAGTTCGTCGTGTCGAACCACGAGGATGCCCGCGAGATCACCGGGATGTTCGGTCGGCGGTTCCTGCACGAGCCGGTCACCGAGGGCGACGGCGGGCGCGCCGGTCAGGAGCGTCGCATCTCGGAACTCCTCGACCCGGCCTCGATCGACCTCGTGTTGTTGGCCCGCTACATGCTCGTGCTCCCCGGGAACATCGTCGAGCCGTGGTTCGGACGGATGATCAACATCCACCACTCCTTCCTCCCGTCGTTCGTCGGCGCCAATCCCTACCGGCAGGCCCACGATCGTGGCGTGAAGGTGATCGGGGCGACGGCGCACTACGTGTCGACCGAACTCGACGAGGGTCCGATCATCGCCCAGGACGTCGTGCAGGTGTCGCACCGCGACGACGTCGCCGCATTGACGCGGCGCGGCCGCGACCTCGAGACGGTCGTCCTCGCCCGGGCGATCCGTGCGCACCTCGAACACCGCGTGCTGGTGTTCGGCAACCGCACGGTCGTGTTCGACTGACCCCTGCCGTACCTACCGGACGAGCACGACCGTACTCCCCGGCGGACATTGGGCGAGCAGGTCGACGTCATCGGGCTGCATGACACCGATCACCGGGTATCCACCGGTCGTCGGATGATCGGCGAGCATCACCACCAGTTCGTCATCGGGGGTCAGCTGTATCGCGCCGCGCACCAGGGGAACCGACTCGAGCTCGCCACCTGCAGCGTGTGATTCGGGGTATCCGTGCAGGCGCACACCGATCCGGTCGGCGGTCGAGGACACCACGACGGGGATCTGCAGGCTGCGGGCGTCGACGTACGGGACAGGATCGACCCGCAGCTTCCGGTCGTCCCGCGGTGTGATCGGTACGTCGAGACCGATCGGGGCGGCGGTGGGGGAACCGACGACGAGCGTCGTGCCGCTTGCGAGCGGCACCGGAACGATGCCGCTCAGGGTGTCGTGCGACAACGATCCGAGCAACGCCTCGCCGCGGATGCCGCCGGCAACGGCGAGGTAGGCACGCACGCCGTTGACGAGTCGGTTGATCCGCAGCGTCGCCCCCGTCGGCACGCGCGTCGAACGACAATGCGCCACGGGACGCCCGTCGACCGACGCCTCGCACTCGGCTCCGGCGACCGCCACGACGTAGTCGTCGAGTGCCGTCAGAACCAGGCCCCCCGACGTCTCGATGGTCGCAGCCCCCGTCGGGTTCCCGACCAGACGGTTGGCGAGTCGGTGCGAGGTTCGGTCGGCTGCACCGGATCGCGGTACCCCGACGTGTGCCCAACCCCGTCGCCCGAGGTCCTGCACCGTCGTGATGCCGACACGATCGACCCGCAGCGTCATCGGGCCGCCACCGGAACGAATCGCACGCGGTCGCCGGGTTGCAGGAGCATCGGTACGTCGCGCCGGAGATCCCACATCGGGGCGTCGGTCGAACCGAGGAGATGCCATCCCCCGGGCGACTCACTCGGGTAGACGGCCGAATAGTGCGCCGCGATCGCTACGGATCCGCCGGGCACGCGCGTGCGCGGCGAGCCGCGACGGGGGAGATGCAGGCGTGCCGGCAGTCCGCCCAGGTAGGCGAAGCCCGGTGAGAAGCCGCAGAACCTGACGACGTACGTGCAGCCGGCGTGCAGTGCGATGACGTCATCGATGCCGAGTCCGCTGCGTTGCGCCACCTCCCCGAGGTCGGCTCCGTCGTAGCGCACGGGAATCTCGACGACCGGGCCGTCCTGTATCGCGGCATCCTTCGGCGCCCCGACCTCCGCCGGGAGGAGCGTTCCGATCACCCTGCGAATGCGATCGTGGTCCACGTTGGGGTGAACGATCACCAGGCTCGATTCTGCGGGAACCACGTCGTCGAGCGGAACATGCTGCGACGAGCACTCCTCGATGATCGCCGTGCGCAGACGCGCGGGAAGTTCGTGCGGGAGTCCGCCGATGATGCTCGCTTCTCGCCCGTATGGCTCCACCGGCATGTTCACACCGGCCCGATACTCGCACCGACCTGCACGACGGCATCCCGTACCGCGCGCAGGAGCCCTGCTGCACCCGGGGTGTCGCTGTGCACGCAGATCGTCCGGAAGTCGACGCCGACGTCGCCGCCGTCGAGCGTCCCGACGGTTCCCTGCGTCAGCGCACCGACCGTGCGGTCGAACACTGCCTCCACCGAGGTGACGAGCGCGCCGCTCCGGCTGCGCGGAGCCAATCGTCCGGTCGGGAGGTAGCCGCGGTCGGCGAACCACTCGCGCACGAACCGGACACCCCCGCGTTGGGCCAACCGTTCCGTGCACGACCCGGCCATACCGAAGAGTGCGACACCGTAACGGGCCGCCAGTTCCACCACGACGAGGGCGTGCTCCTCATCGTCGACGGTGACGTTGTAGAGCGCGCCGTGCGGTTTCACGTAGGAAATGCGGGTTCCGGCCGTGCGGCACGCGTCGGCGAGTGCGGCGTACTGCTCCTCGAGCGATCGTGCGAGTGCGCGGGCACCGATCGCGAGTGCGACACGCCCGAAGTTCTCCCGGTCGGGATACGACACCTGGGCGCCGACGACCACGCCTCGTTCCGCGGCCGCGGAGCAGACGTACCGCATTGACTCCGCATCCCCGGCGTGTCCGCCGCAGGCGACGTTGGCGCTCGAGACCAGGTCCAGCAACTCGGGCTCGTGGCTGTGCTCCCAGGGGAGGTCGGTCTCGCCGAGGTCGCAGTTCACGTCCACGTGCCGGTCGGCCATCCATTCCCCCGAGGGATGAGTCTGTCGCTCCTGCGGTAAGAATGAGGCAACCCAGAAGGAGCCAACATGCCCACCGCAGTCATCGTCGATGCCGTCCGTACCCCGCTCGGGAAACGCAACGGTCGCCTGAAGAACTGGCACCCGGTAGATCTCGCCGCCGAGACGCTCAATGCGCTCGTCACCCGCAACAACCTCGATCCCTCCCAGGTCGACGACGTCGTGATGGGGTGCGTGATGCAGGTCGGTGAGCAGGGTCTCAACATCGCCCGCAATGCGGTGCTCGCAGCGGGCTGGCCGGAGTCGGTGCCCGGCACGACCGTCGATCGTCAGTGCGGTTCCAGCCAGCAGGCGGCGCACTTCGCGGCACAGGGCGTCATCGCCGGTGCCTACGACGCGGTGGTCGCCAACGGCGTCGAGGTGATGACCCGCGTTCCGATGGGTGCATCGATCGCCGAGGGCAAGTTCGGGTTCCCGATGGGTCCCCGCGTGCAGGAGCGGTACAAGTCCGAGGGCGGACTCGTCAACCAGGGCATCTCCGCCGAGTTGATCTCCGAGAAGTGGAAGATCTCCCGCGACGACCTCGACGCGTTCGGTTTGCGCTCGCAGAACTACGCCGCCCGGGCGACGAGGGAGGGTCGCTTCCAGAACGAGATCGTTCCGGTGCTCGATGCCGACGGTCAGATGATGACCACCGACGAGGGCATCCGCGAGACCTCGCTCGAGAAGCTCGCGTCGTTGAAGCCGTCGTTCCGTCCGGTCGAGGAGGGCGGCAAGGTAACCGCCGGCAACTCGTCACAGATCACCGACGGCTCCGCCGCACTTCTCATCATGAGCGAGGAGCGGGCGAAGAAGCTCGGCCTGAAGCCGCGTGCCCGGTTCGTCAGCTTCGCACTCGCAGCGGAGAATCCGCGTTACATGCTGACCGCGCCGATTCCCGCAACGAAGAAGGTGCTGGAACGTGCGAACCTCACGATGGACGACATCGACCTCGTGGAGATCAACGAGGCGTTCGCCGCCGTCGTCCTGGCGTGGGCGAAGGAACTCCGCCCCGACATGGAGAAGGTGAACGTGAACGGTGGGGCCATCGCCCTCGGTCACCCGCTCGGCGCCTCGGGTGCCCGTCTCACGTGCACCCTGCTCAACGAACTCGAGCGAACCGGTGGTCGCTACGGGTTGCAGACGATGTGCGAAGGCGGTGGCTTGGCCAACGCGTTCATCATCGAGCGCCTCTGACGGGGCGTTCCATCGCCGACGGCGTCGGAGACTGAGCGGTCATGTTCGACACGGTGGTCTGGGTCGGCATCGGTCTGGCGATGTTCTGGTTCATCTGGAAGTTGGGTATCGGCATGCTGCGCAGCATGACGAGCCCGCTGCCACCGCCGCCACCGAGTGGCGAGATGCGGCGCATCAACGTGCGGTACCGCTGTACGGTCTGCGGGGTGGAGCTCCGGCTCACGCTGGCACCGGACCAGGATCCGCCGCCACCACGGCACTGCCTGGAGGACATGGAACTCGTCGCCCCGGTGGAATGATGGCGCCGACGCGGGTCGTCGCCGGAAGAGTCAGCGGTACTTGGTGGCGGTGAACAATCCGCCGAGCACCATCATCAACCCGGAGAAGAGGTACCAGTTGTTGCGGCCGCCGGGGACGAATCCGAGGTAGTAGAAGAGGATGACGAGCGCACCAAGACCCAGGAGGACGAACATCAGGATCGGGACCCAGCGCGGGCTCTCCTGCACCGTCTCTGGAATCGGTGGCGTGTAGCGGGTGGTGCCCGCCGGAGTCGTCCGTCCACCGGTGTGACGTTTCTTCGGAGCCATGCGACCCTCAAGTGTAGGGGTTGGCACGCGGGCGGAACCGACCCTTCCGTTGGCAGGCTGTTCGCGTGGCTTCACCGCGAGTCGTCGTGATCGACAACTACGACAGTTTCGTCTACAACCTCGTGCAGTACCTCGGGGAGCTGGGTGCCGAACCGGTGGTGGTGCGCAACGACGAACGATCCGTCGAATCGCTGCTCGGCGATCGTTTCGACGGGGTGCTCGTGTCGCCGGGTCCGGGTCGTCCCGAGGACGCGGGAATCACCTGCGATCTGATCGGTGCCGCAGCGGGACGACTGCCCGTACTCGGTGTCTGCCTCGGGCACCAGGCCATCGGTCACGTGTTCGGTGCCCGGGTCGTGCGCGCGCCGGAGCTGCGTCACGGCAAGACGTCGAGCATCACCCACGACGGTACGGGGGTGTTCGTCGGCGTTCCGTCACCGCTCCGGGTGACGCGCTACCACTCGCTCGTGGTGGAGGAGTCGTCGCTGCCCGTCGAGCTCGTGGTAACCGCCCGTGCCGAGGACGGGACCATCATGGGTCTACGACACCGCGACCATGACGTGGAGGGCGTGCAGTTCCACCCGGAGAGCATCCTCACGCAGGACGGCCACGCACTGTTGCGCAGCTTCCTCGCACGCTGCTGATCCGAACGACGACGGGTGACCGGACCCCTCAGCCACCGGGTGTGGTGGAGGGGTCGGTACGACCGACGGTGAAGCCGACGGTGCTCCCGGGAACGAGCCCGGTTCCCGCCGCGACGCTCTGTGTGATCACGAGACCGGCATTCGGGTCACCCACAGGTACCGTCTGTTCGGTGACCGCCGGGACCAACCCGAGCGTCGTGAGCTCCGAGGCGGCGGCCGCTCCGCTCTTTCCCACGAGGTCGGGAACGATGACCACCGCCTGGCCCGAGGAAACATAGAGCGTCACGGCGCTTCCCGGTGCCACCGCGGTGTCGCCGAGTGGTTCGGTGCGGATGACGCGACCCGATTCGATGAGGTCGCTCGGCTCGAGCACGACCGTGACGACGAGGTTGAGCGGTGCGGCGGAGAGCAGTCGGCTGGCGGCGGTCTGGTCGTCACCGACGACGTCGGGTACCCGCACCGTGTTGGTCCCGGCGGACACGTTCACCGTCACCACCGAGTTGGGCCGGGCGCCGAGGCCGGCAGTAGGGGACTGTACGAGGATCTGGTTGGCCGGGACGTCGGTGGAGGCGATGAACTGGTCGACGACGAGGCGAAGGCCCGCTTCCTTCAGCACGTTGCTGGCATCCTGCACCGACAGACCGACGAGGTTGGGGACGATGACCGGGACGAATCCGGGGTTGTAGACGAGGATGACGTTCTCACCCTGGCGGGCGAGCGTATCCGGAACGGGTGACTGCTCGTAGACGACGTCGTTCTCCACGTTCTCGCGGATCCGTGGATCCTCGATCGGGGTGAGCCCGAGGTCGATGAGCAGACTCTTTGCGTCCTCGACGTTGAGCCCGACCATGTTCGGAACGAGGATGTTCGCCCCGGCGGACTCGTCGGTGAGCGCACGGAATCCGAGGATGCCGACCGCGACCAGGGCGATCACGGAAACGACGGAGCCGAACACCCACGCCGCGGTTCGTCTCGGCACGACGTCGTCGTAGGGCGGATACTCCGTGCCCCGTGCGCGTCCGGAACTCGGCATGACGGTGGTCGGCTGGGCGTCGATCGATTCGTCCGTGTCGGCGTCACCGACCACCGGAAGCTGTGTCGTCGCCCCGGCATCGAGGTTGGCGGATCGTTCCTCGCGCAGGGCGAGCACCTCCTTGCCGTCCACGAATCGCCGCAGGTCGTCGGCCAGTGCCCCGGCCGTCGGGTAGCGGCGTTGCGGATCCTTCGCCAGGCACTTCATGACGATCGCATTGAAAGCCGGCGAGATTTCCGCGTTCCTCGCCCGCAGCGGAACGGGTGCATCGTGCACCTGTTTGTAGGCGATCGCGATCGCGTTCTCGCCGGTAAACGGCGGGACGCCGGCCAGCATCTCGTACATGATCACGCCGAGCGAGTAGAGGTCGGACCGCGGATCGGGCTGGGCTCCCTGGGCTTGTTCGGGGGAGAAGTAGGTGGCGGTTCCCATCACCGCCCCGGTCTGGGTGAGTCCCTGTTCGACCGCGGCACCGATGGCCCGGGCAATCCCGAAGTCGGCCACCTTCACGTGTCCGGTCGCACTGACGATCACGTTCGCGGGTTTGATGTCGCGGTGCACCACCCCGGACTTGTGCGCCTCGCCGAGTGCCGCCGCGATGTCGAGGGCGATGTCGCAGGCCTGCAACACGGTGAGACGTTCGTGCTTTTGCAGGACGTCGGCCAGCGTGCGACCCTGCACGTATTCCATGGCGATGTAGTACGTGGAGTCGACCTGTCCCCAGTCGAACACCGCGACGATGTTCGGATGGTTGAGCGAGGCGGCCGACATCGCCTCCCGTCGGAACCGTTCGACGAACAAGGGATCCTTGGCGTGTTCGGGGAAGAGCACCTTCACCGCGACCGGGCGGTCGAGGAGGAGGTCGCGGGCCACGAAGACCTCCGCCATTCCACCGCGGCCGATGCGCCGACCGAGTTCGTAGCGGTCGTTCACGATGATCGGTTCGCTCACGAGCCGTCCCCGGTGCGCTGTGCCTCGACGACGCCGCGAATCGAGTTGACGTACGCCACCGCGCGACCCGGCGCATCGTAGGTCGGGTTGCGCTCGATGTCCGCGACGAGCGCCGGGAAGACCTCGCTGCGCGAGACCCCGCCGTCGAGGTGCACCGTCGGCGAGAACCACAGGATGCGGTCGACCCGACCCTTGAAGACCACGAGCGTGGCGTCCTCACCATCGCCGTCGAAACCGATGAAGTAGCCGCCCCGGGCGTACCGACCGACGGCCACCAGCGTGACGAGTGCCGCGACGAGGACCACGGTTGCGATGGTGGCGACGAGCCGTTTGCGGACCGGAGGCGTTGAGCCGGTGCCGTTCGGGGCGGGTTCGGCCGTCCGTTCCTGCACCACGTCGACAACGACGACCGTCACGTTGTCACGACCGCCGTTGGCGTTCGCGGTGGAAACGAGCCGGTCGGCTGCCTCCTGGGGGTTCGGTACCGACTGCAGGAGCTCTGCGATCCGTTCATCGTCGACCTCGTCGACCAATCCGTCGCTGCACAACAGGTACCGGTCACCGGCGAGCATCGGGATGACCCACGAGTCCGCGTTGACGTCGCCCTCGATTCCGAGCGCCCTGGTCACGATGTTGCGGCGCGGGTGGACCCTCGCCTCGGCCGCGGTGATGTACCCCTCGGTCAGCAGTTCCTGCACGTACGAGTGGTCGGCGCTCACCTGTCGCAGCTCGCCGTTGCGCCACAGGTAGACGCGCGAGTCACCCACGTTCGCCACCACCATCCGTTCCGGTTCCTGCCCGTCCGCGGGGATCGGTACGACCGCGGTGAGGGTGGTTCCCATCCCGCGCTGGTCCGACGGACCGCCACTCGCCCGGTGGATCTCGGCATTGGCGTCGTTGATCGCCGAGACGACGGCTTCCGGGCAGTCGAATCCGCGCACCGCCGCGTCACGCATGCCGCGCACGGCGAGGTCGCTCGCCACTTCCCCGGCGTTGTGTCCGCCCATCCCGTCGGCCACGACGAACACGTCGTCCTGCGCCGCGTACGAGTCCTCGTTCTGTTGACGCAGCATGCCGACGTGGGTCGCGGCACCCCAGACCACCTTCACGACACGAACGCCACAACGGTTTCCTTCACGAAATCTCGAAGGTCACCTTGATCGAGCCGAGCATGATCACGTCCCCGTTGGCGAGCATCTGCTCCCCATCGATACGAACGCCGTTCAACTTCGTGCCGTTCGTGCTTCCGAGGTCGCGCAACGTCCAGCCGTTCGGCCGGCGGCGCAGCGCAACGTGCTCGCGACTGACGTTGGTGTCGCGAATGACGATGCTGCAGCCACTCTGGCGACCGATCGTGACACGTTCGGTGTCGAGCACGTGACGGGTCCCGTCCTCCAGCACGACGGCCGACGTGATGGCACCGGCCACCGGGGACGACATCGAGGCGGCGATCGGTTGCACCGTGACGGCCTCGGTGGTGGTCGCTGCCGTGGTCGTCGCAACGACCGGTGGTGGCGTCACGAGCGAGGGGACCACCGTGAAGGTTCCGCGCCTGGCACCCTCGTCCTCGCGCAGCACGACCACCGCCGGCTCGGCGAGACGGTACGACTCCCGTTCGCTGTGCTGGGTGACGGCCTCGGCGAGTTCGCTCACGAGTTCCCGTTCGACGTCGGCAAAGGCTGCCCGGTCTGCGGGATGAAGCACCACCGTGTATGCGTGGGGGATACCGCGGGTGTCGTCGGCGACCTGGGCATCCACGATTCCGAGCAGCCGACGACCCATCTCGATGGGGCGGATCGTCGAGTCGTACGTACGCAACGCCACGCATCGATTGTACGGCTGGGGCAGGTGAGCATCGCCGCGAACGGTGCCCCGACGCTCGTCGTCGGTGAAGGGGTGGTGGGCGACCTAGCGTCGCAATCGTGAGTGCACCGACCGTAGACCTCCAACGCCGGGTGCTTCGCGTACTCGTCGGTGGTCAGGTGGTCGGCGCCGCGGCACTCGGTGCGAGCGTCACCGTCGGCGCCTTCGTCGTCCAGGACATCCTCGGTGCGCAGACTCCGTTGGGTGGGGCGGCCAGCGCAACCGTCACCACCGGTACCGCATTCATGTCGCAGGTACTCGCCCGAATGATGGCCCGCGGTGGAAGACGGGTCGGCCTGCAAACGGGATATCTCCTCGCTGCCATCGGGTGCGTGGTTGCGGTGGTAGGTATCGAGCGGTCGTCGTTGACCGTGTTCCTCGCCGGCCTCTTCTTCTTCGGTAGCGGACAGGCGTCGAACCTCCTCGCCCGGTACGCGGCAACCGACCTCGCCGAGCCCGGTGACAGGTCGTCGGCAATGAGCCGGGTCGTGTTCGCCTCGACGTTCGGGGCGGTGTTCGGTCCGCTGCTGGTTGCACCGGCCCAGGCCGCGGGTCGGGAGTGGTTCGGGTTGTCGACCTACGCCGGACCGTGGTTGGCGTCGGCGGTGTTCCTCGTCCTGGCCGCCCTCAACACCTACCTGCGCCTGCGCCCCGATCCGCTCGCCGTGAGCGGTGCACGGTTCGTTCCGCAGGTACCGATGAGCCTCGTGGCTGCCGTGCGTGAAACGACGTCGACTGCGCAGGGTCGGCTCGCCCTCTCGGCAATGGTGGTGTCCCAGGCGACGATGGTGGCGGTGATGACGATGACACCGGTGCACCTCAAGCTCCACGGACACGAGCACGTATCGCCCTTCGTCGTATCGCTGCACATCGCCGGAATGTTCGCCTTCAGTCCGCTCGTCGGCCGGTTCGCCGACCGCCACGGGAGGGAGAAGGCAATCGTCGTCGGCGCCGCACTGACCGTGCTCGCCTGTGCGATGTCCGCGGTGTCCGGCGAGGGAGACATCCTGCTGTTCCCGTCGCTGTGGCTGCTCGGCGTCGGCTGGAACTTCGGGCTGATTGGTGGTTCGAGCCTGCTCGTGGAATCGGTGGACGAATCGGTACGGATCCGCGTCCAGGGCACGGCCGACTTGTTGATGAGCCTCTGCGGGGCGATCGCCGGATTCTCCTCCGGGTTCATCCGTCGGGCGATCGGTTTCCACCTCCTCTCGTCGACGGCACTCCTCCTAGCCGGGGTACTGCTGGTGTACGCGGTGGTTGGTACGTCATCGCCATCGTCACGGTGGTCGGCCGCCGGGCGTCGGTAGCGTGAGGGTGCTTCACTCGGGCGAGTGGCGAAATGGCAGACGCGCTGGCTTCAGGTGCCAGTGTTCGTTAAGGACGTGGGGGTTCAAGTCCCCCCTCGCCCACGGGATTCTTTGAGTCATGTCCTCGTCGGCGCACACACCCATGAATGCCCCACTTGCAGAACGTCTCACTGCACGTGATGCGACGGTCGGCGTCATCGGACTCGGCTACGTCGGTCTGCCGCTCGCCGTCTCGTTCGCCGAGGTCGGTTACCGCGTGTTCGGGTTCGACGTGGCCGACCACGTGGTCGGCGGACTGAACGCGGGTCGCAGCCACATCGACGACATTCCAGCCGACAGGATCGCTCCCCTCGTGACCCGCGGAGCCTTCCGTGCGACCGCCGCGGTCGCGGACATCGCCGACTGCGACGTGCTCTTCATCTGCGTACCGACGCCCTTCGACAGGGCAAAGACCCCCGACCTCTCGTTCGTCGAGTCGGCAACGCGCACGGTCGCCAAGGTCCTGCGACGGGGCATGCTCGTCGTCCTGCAGTCCACCACCTATCCGGGCACGACCACCGAGTTCGTCCGGCCGATCCTCGAAGAGACGGGTCTGCGTGCCGGTGCCGACTTCCACTTGGCCTTCTCCCCCGAACGTGTCGACCCGGGCAACACCACCTGGAACGTGCGCAATACCCCGAAGGTGGTCGGTGGTCTCACGCCCACGTGCACCGATCTCGCCAGGACGCTGTTGCTCTCGCTCATGGACGATCCGACGTTGGTGCGCACCGTGGAGTCGCCCGACGTGGCGGAAATGGCGAAACTCCTGGAGAACACGTACAGGGCGGTCAACATCGCACTGGTCAACGAACTCGCCCAGCTCTGCCACGAGATGGGAATCGACGTCTGGAGCGTCATCGATGCCGCCGCGACAAAACCGTTCGGGTTCCAGGCGTTCTACCCGGGCATCGGTCCGGGCGGACACTGCATTCCCGTCGACCCCTTCTACCTGGCATGGAAGGCCCGTGAATACGACTTCCAGACCCGCTTCATCGAACTGGCGGCGGACGTCAACGACGCGATGGCCAACTACGTCATCTCCCGGATGCAGGATCTCCTCAACGAGCGTTCGACGTCAATGCGCGGTGCGCGGATCCTCTGCCTCGGTGCGGCGTTCAAGCGCGGCGTCAGCGACGTGCGCAACTCGCGGGCGATCCACGTGATGGAGCTCCTGCGCTCCCGCGGTGCGGTCGTGTCCTACTGCGACGAACTCGTTCCCACCGTCCGCCTGGCCGACGGGACACTGAACTCGGTCGGGCGCAACGACGTCGTGACCACCGATGCCGACCTCGTCGCCGTGCTCGTCGGCGGCGACTGGCCGCTCGAGGCGTTGGCCGCCCGCGGAGTTCGGGTCTTCGACGCGGTGAACGCCGGCGGCAGACCGGCGAACAACCGCGAACGGCTCTGAACCGCGGCGGCGTTACCTTCCGGTGAGCCGTTCGTACAGTGCGGCGTGCACGGCGAGGTAGCCGGCCATCGCGCAGCGGTGCGTGATCATCGCTGCACCACGTGCACCCATCGACCGCCGGAGTTCCGGGTCGTCGACGAGTCGCCGCACCGCCGATTCGAGCCCGGCGTCGTCGGACACGACGAACCCGGTCACCGAGTCCTCCACGATCTCGCGCACACCGCCCACGTCGGTGGCAACGACCGGCACCGCCAGTGATGCGGCCTCGATCAACGACACGGGAACTCCCTCGTTGTCGCTGGTGAGTACCACGACGTCGAGTGACCCGAAAACGAGTCCGATGTCGTCGTTCCAGTCGAGGAGGCGGACGTTGGGCAGGTTGGCCGCTGCACTCCGTACCTCGGCGTGCAGCGGGCCGTTGCCGAAGACGACGAAGGTCGCCCCGGGTACCGATGCAGCGAGGCGCAGGAAACGATCCGGCCGCTTGATGCCCGTCAATCTCCCGACGAAACCGACGACCACGGCGTCGGGCGGCAATCCCAGAGCGGCCCTCGCCGCGGATCGTTCGCACGCCACGAGTGGTCGTACGGCCGGCATGATCGTCGTCGACCGGTCCCCGGTCACGATCCCAGCGCGTACAAGATCGCGTCGCGTCGCCTCGCCGACGACCAACGCATGCGAGGTGACCCTCCGCAGGATGCGCTCGACCATCACGACGACACGGGTGACCGGAGGCGGGAAGTAGCCCCGCAACAGGTGGCCGTGGAACGTGTGGATCCGCACGGGTACGCGTGCGACGACCGCCGCGATCCGACCGATGACACCCGCCTTCGCCATGTGGGTGTGCACGACGTCGGGTTTCAGGCGCCGCAGGGTGCGTACCATCACGAACAACGACCGCAGTTCGGATACGAACCCGGGCGCACGCCGGAGTCCGTCGAGCGTCACCACCTCGGCCCGTACCGCACGGTCGGCGAAGTAGTCGCCCTCCTCGGCCACCGCCGCACCACGGACCACGCTTTGGGTGAATCGTTGCACGTCGAGTCCGTCGAGGAGGTCCACCAGCATGACCGACGGGCCGCCGATGTTCGTGCGCGTCAGTACGTGGACGACCCGGATCATTCGTGCGTGTGTCGCCACCAGCGCAGCGTCCGCTCAAGACCCTCGCGCAGACCGATCGTTGCCCGGAACCCGAGCACCTCGGCGGCCCGGCGTACATCGGGAACCCGCCGGCGGGTGTCCTCGAATCCTTTCCCGTACTGCTCGGCGTAGTCGATGTGGCGGACCACGGACGACGACCCGGTGAGCGCGATGATCTCGGCGGCGAGTTCGTTGATGCTCGTCTCGTGGTCGTTGCCAACGTTGAAGACGAGTCCCTCGGCACGGGGTTCGAGGGCGGCACGCAGCGTTCCCTCGACGGTGTCGTCGACGAACGTGAAGCAGCGGGTCTGGTTGCCGTCACCGTGCACCGTGAGCGGCTCTCCCGCCAGTGCCTGGCGCATGAGGTTGGCGACGACCGAGCCGTACCCACGCGGATCGAGCCGCGGGCCGAAGGAATTGAAGTAGCGCACGATCGACATCCGCAGGCCCTCCTGGGCATGCGCGAGGGCAAGGTGCTCGTCGATCGCCTTCGCCGTCGAGTACCCCCAGCGGGCCACGGTCGTCGAGCCGAGCACACGGTCGTCGTCCTCGGACATCGGCATCTTGGAGGTCTTGCCGTACACCTCGCTCGTCGAGGCGAGCAGCAGTCGCTTGTCGTGACGTACGCACGCCTCGATCACGTTCTCCGCACCGCGGGTATTGGTGACGAGGGTTGCAAGCGGCCGTTCGATGATGTGGCCCACCCCGACCCCCGCCGCGAGGTGGAAGACGAGGTCCACCTTGCGCACGAGCTTGCCGACGACGCGCTCGTCGAGGATGGTGTCCTCGACGAACCGCACCGTACGCCGGGAGTCCGCGAGATTCGCCGGATTGCCGGTGGAGAGATCGTCGAGCACGGTGACCGCATGTCCCAGCCCGACGAGCCGGTCGACGAGGTGCGAACCGATGTAGCCGGCCCCGCCGGTGACCAACACGCGCATGCCGAAACAACACCCTAGTTGTGCCGGTCTCGGAACGATTCGTGCCCCGTCGTAGTCTTGCTGCATGGCGCCGGCGTGGTTGTTCCTCGCTACGTTCGTCGGTGCGACCACGTTGTCGTTGCTGCTGGTTCCCGCGGTCCGGGAGTACGCGCGCAAGCGGGAAATCAACGACAACCCCGGCGGGCACAAGTCGCACGACGCACCGGTTCCCTACCTCGGTGGCGTGGCGATGGTCGTGGCGTTCTCGTTGGCGATGTTGGCCGGGGTGCTCGTGCTACGTAGCGGCGAATTCGAGGGTCGGCAGTTCACCCTCACCTTCCGTGACGTCCTGAGGGGTGACGGACTCGTCCAGGAGCTCGTGGTGGTGCTGGCGTTGGCACTGGTGTTCTCGGTCATGGGTCTCATCGACGATCTGCGCGGTCTCACACCGTCGTTTCGATTCGTCGTTGGTCTCGCCGTCGCGGCGACGCTCGTTGCATACGGGGTGCGTCTCGAGTCCCCGCTTCCGTTGGCGGTCGACGCGGTCATCTCCGTGGTGTGGGTGCTCGGGATCACGAACTCGTTCAACCTGCTCGACAACATCGACGGATTGGCCGCCGGAACCGCGGCGATCGCCGCGGCGGGGTTCTTCCTCATCGCCTACATCAACGACCAGCAGTACAGCGCGCTCATGGCGATCGGGTTGGCGGGTGCGATGCTCGGATTCCTGCGTAGCAACTTCCATCCGGCGACCATCTACATGGGCGATGCAGGCAGCCTCTTCATCGGCTTCATGATGGCCTACCTCGGCCTGAAGATGCGCACGACCGTCTCCGAGATACCGCAGCTTTTCGCCCCGCTCCTGGTGCTCGGGGTGGCGATCCTCGACACGGTGATCGTCGTTGTGTCGCGAATCCGACGTGGTGTCAGCCCGTTCACCGGTGGACAGGACCACCTGAGCCACCGTCTGCGACGACTGGGGCTCTCCGTACCGCGGTCGGTGTCGACGCTGCTGCTCGCCTCGGCGGCGTTGTGCATCCTCGCCATCGGACTCTCGGAGGCCACCGCCGGCGTCGGTTACTGGATCCTCGGTGCGGCACTCGCCTCCGGTGCGATGACGACCGTGCTGCTTACCACCAAGGTCGCCCGCGTCGAGTCCGGTCTCGCGGGCAACGTCACGCCACTTCGTCGCGACGTGGGATGAACCAGGCCCGGTCGGTGCGGGTCTCGGTACGCGAGTAAGGATCGTCGAGGGTCCACCACCACCAACGGGACTCGAACGCTGCACGCTCACCCGTCGGCTCGTCTGCGTCGCCATGCCAACGAATCCGCGCGAGCGGTGTCACGATCGAGTGGAAGCCGTAGGTCTGCAGTTTGTTGGCGAGGTCGAAGTCGTGCCAACGCGACCGGAACCGTTCGCTCAGTCCCCCGACCGCCTTCAGGACCGCGACGTCGACGAGTGCGCAGTGGGTTGCGACACCGACGCATTCGCGGGCGATTGCGAACATGCCGAGCGGGCCGGGGTCGTCGTGCCTGCATCCCGTAGCGATGTGGTGTGGTTCGGGTGCCGTTGCGAGTCCGGCCGACACGATCGCCCCGTCGGCATCGAGGATGACCGGTGCCACCATGGCCAGGCGCTCGCGATCCTCGTAGGCGACGAGCGTACCGAGCCAGTCGGGGTCGATGATCTCGTTGCCCTGGTCGAAGAGCACGGCACGGCGGCTGTCGCACGCCACGAGACCGGCGTTGAATGCGCGGGCGCGGTGGAAGTCACCGTCCAGGCGAACCACGGTGGCGGGGCGGTCGAATCGTTCGACGAGGGAGTCGACGAATCCACCGTCGAGCGTGTCGGGTGCGACGAGGACCACGCGGTAGTTGCGGTACGAGGTCCGCTGGGAGAGGGAGCGCAGGGAATTGGTCGCGAGGCACGTCTCCGCACCGAAGACCGTGCGTCGACGTTCGTCGACGGGCACGACGATCGTCACTTCCGGCTCACGTACCGGCACCCGACGTACGCGTGCGACGGAAGACGCGACCTCGTCGACGCTGGCCTCGATTCCGCGGCGCCCCAGGTGTTCGCCCAACGCCCTCAGCGCGGCCTGGAACGCATACGGCTTCGCACTCGCCGACGAGGCCGTCGACGTCGGGAGCGACCGCCAGTGGTACAGCACCTCGCGGACGTGCACGATTCGTCGTGCCCGTTCCGTCACCCGCAGGACGAGGTCGTAGTCCTGCGACCCGTCGAAGCCGTGCCGGAAACGACCGACGTCGTCGACGAGGGTTCGGCGCAGGACGGAGAGGTGACTGGTGTAGTTCTGGGCGAGGAGGCGCTCCGGTGACCAGTCGGGTTTGGCGAACGCGTCGAAACGTCGACCATCGGGTCCGATCTTGTCCTCGTCGGAGTACACGTAGTCGGCGTCGGGATCGTCGGCGACGGCCCGGGCGACGAGCTCGAGCGCATCCCGGCGCAACTCGTCGTCGTTGTCGAGCAGCACGAGGAAGTCGCCCCGTGCCAGGGCGATGGCATCGTTAGAGGCGGCGACAATCCCGCCGTTGACGGGACGATCGACCACCCGGATGCGTTCGTCGCTGCGTTGCAGCTCGCGCAACCGGGCCGACACCCACGGGCTCGGTGATGCGTCGTTGGCCAGGCACCACTCCCAGTCCCCCGAGGTCTGACCGAGCACGGAGCGAACGCACTCCTCGAAGGCGTCGCGCGGTGGCTCGTAGACCGGGGTGATGATGCTGAACAGCGGCATCGACGCCTAGCCGCGACGCAGCAACGACTTCAATGCCCTGACCGGACCGAGCACGACCCGTCCCGCCCGCCAGGTGGTGGAGGCCCGCACCGATTCGAGTTCGCGACGCAGACGGTCGGCTTGCGCGGCCCGCTTGGACGTCTCGGCGAGCGCCTCCTCGAGCCGGGCAATGTGGTCCCGGTGGTTCCGATCGTCGATCGCCGCCCTCTCGAGTTTGTGCCGCAGGTCGCCGAGGTGCGTGCCCTGCGAGGCCGCCCAATCTCGCACCTTCATGATTTCCAGTTCGAGTGCGGCGACGCTCTGTCGCAACGGGGGAATCCCGACTGCATTGCGGCGCTCGGCGTCGTCGCTCGGTACCGAGTGGACGACGGAGTCATCACTCACGGTGGTCACCCTACCAAGTTGGTACCGTGATGAACGGTGCGTCAGGTCGTCGAAATCGTTCGTTCGCGCAACCTGCTGTGGAATCTGACGCTGCGGGAATTGCGTGCGAAGTACCGGAGGTCGATCCTCGGGTGGACATGGTCGATGCTCAACCCGTTGTCGCAGATGTTGGTGTACTCCGTGGTGTTCGGGGTGATCTTCGGCGTGCAGGCCCGTCCCGGTGACCCGTCGGGAATCGAGATCTACAGCCTCTATTTGTTGAGCGGGATACTTCCGTGGGGTTTCATCAACCTGATCTGCGGCCTCGGCCTGAATTCGCTCGTCGGCAACGCCGCGCTCGTGCGCAAGGTGCGGTTCGCCCGCGAGACGTTGATCTTCTCCGATGTGTTGTTCAGCCTCGTGCAGTTCTCCATCGAGATGACGTTGCTGTGCGTCGTGCTCCTCATCTTCGGAAGTCCGCTGCTGCCCTGGCTGCCGGTGCTGATCCTGCTGATGGCGCTGTTGGCGATCTTCACGTCGGGTCTCGCCCTCATCCTCTCGGTCGGGGCGGTGTTCTTCCGCGATCTCAAGTACCTGTGGACGATTATCGCCCAGATGTGGTTCTTTGCGACGCCGGTGATCTACGACCCCAAGCGCGTCGAGGAGAAGGTGTCGGGCTTCTGGTACGCGATCTACCACTGGAACCCCTCGACGGCGTTCGTCCGGTCGTTCCGGCACGTCACCTTCGACGGTCGCGCCCCGGACTGGAGCGACATGGCGGTGCTCGTCATCATCTCGGCACTGTCACTGACGATCGGACTCGCCGTGTTCCGGCGGTTCTCGAGGCGTATCGCCGAGGAGTTGTAGCCCGGGGTCCGCCCCGTGGTTAGTTGCGCTGTCTACCGACGGCCCAGGTCGAGGGAATCGACACGACGCCGCCGTCGTTCGGTTGACCGCCCGAAACGTGAATCTTCGCCCAGTGTTGGCAGTGGTCGAACTCGGTACCGCCAGTGGCGTCGGTAATGACGACCGAGAGATAGTAGGTACCCTCCGCGAGCGGCAACGTCGGAACCTCGAGCACCGCGCGTGCTGGGCCGTCCAGCACGCGCAACGTTGCCGTTCCGCGTTGTGTGGAGGTCGACCAGACCAGGTCTCCCTTCAGGGTTTCCAGGCGGACGTGCAGCACCGGGGACTCGAGGCGAACGTGCGAGTTCATCTCGATCGCGACGCGCATCGAGGCTCCGGATTGGACGGCCTCGACTGGAGCGTCGTCCTGGCCGGTGACGACGATGCTCGTCACCTGTGCATCGCCGGTTCCCCAACGGGTCTTTGATCCGGAGTCCTCCCGGGCGAAGTTCCCGTAGGTTCCCCCCGTGTAGGCGGCGATCACGTCGTTCGCGGCGCCGATCATCCGTACCGACCCCTTCTCCAGCCAGACGACGGTGTCGCACATCTGCGCGACGAGACCGAGGGAATGGCTCACCACCAGGATCGTGCGACCGTCCCGGCGGAACTGCTCGATCTTCTCCGTACTCTTGCGTTGGAACGCCTGGTCACCGACCGAGAGGATCTCGTCGATGAGCAGCACGTCGGGTTCCACGTGGGTGGCGATCGAGAAGCCGAGCCGCACGACCATCCCCGACGAGAAGTTCTTGACCGGCGTGTCGATGAACTGCTCGAGCCCCGCGAAGTCGACGATGCTGTCGAACTTGGCGTCGATCTCCCGTTTCGACATTCCGAGTATGGAGCCGTTCAGGTAGATGTTCTCGGTACCGGACAGTTCGGCATGGAAGCCGGCGCCGAGTTCGAGGAGCGCCGCAACGTTGCCGTCGATGGTGATCGATCCGCGTTCCGGCGTGTAGATGCCGGTCAGGCACTTGAGCAGCGTGGTCTTCCCGGACCCGTTCGACCCGATCACGCCGATCGTCGCCCCGTGCGCGACGTCGATACTGACGTCGCGCAGCGCCCAGAACTCCTCGTATCGGGCCCGCCGGCCGCGCAGCAACGCCGCCTTGATGTATCGGTTGCGTTCGTGGTACAGCCGGAAATTCTTCCAGACACCGTCCACACGGATTGCCGGGGTCGTCATCGCAAGTCACCCCGTTCCGATTGGAGCACGAGCAGTCGTGCCCGGACGTTGGCGGGTATCCGCTCGGAGTTCCAGTTGGAGACGAGCCGGTCCGCGCGACCGACGTAGTACGCCTGCTCCTCGGTCGGGTGCGCCGAATCCTCGTACCACGGCAGATGACGGGCCTCGTAGGGCGGTTGGGAGCGCAGTGAACGCGCGTTCTGGTGGCCGAACCCCTGTCGGTAGACGGCGAAGGTGGTATCGATCGGCGCGAAGTGGAAGCCCGGGGCGAACTCGTCGTCGCGGAACTGGCGTTCCCACGCAATGACGCTCTCCCGGTGGGCGAAGTGGGCCGGCAGGTCGTCGGTTCGCAGCGAGAACCCCACCTTGTCGATCCCTGGATGCATTCGCAACGTCTCCGCGAAGTACTCGACGGCGTCCTGCGGACACTCCTCGCACGGGACGACATCGGGGTCGGTCACCACGAACGGTCGGTCGGCACCGAGTTCGGCGGCCAGACCACTGAGCCACGGGGCCCGGTGTCCGAGGTTGCGACGGTTGCGCACCACGTGGTGATCCGTCCGGGAGAGGAAGTCGACCATGGGTGGGTACGTGCTGTCGTTGTCGCACAGCCAGACGTCGTACTGTTCGACGCGCTCGAGCCAGTCGAGCAGCATCAGCAGCGGCGAGAGCCGGTCACGAACGGTGATGATCACGGGAAATTGGCGTCTCACCGCGGACCCTTCACGCTCACCGACACGTCAGGCTACCCCCGTGGGTCGAGGCCCCCGCGCTGCGGTAGTTTCGGAAAGCGAATGCCGAAGTGGTCGCCGAGGTCCCTGTCGATGGTGACCGAGCGTGCGTATGCGGTCGTCGCGATGTTCACGCTCACGCAGGGCCCCGTGTATCGCCTGTGGAGCGAGAGCGCCGGCTACGTCGTAACGTCCCCGGAACCGACGCTCACCCACGCGTACTTCGCGACGTTCGTCGCCGTTCAGCTTCCCGCGCTGTTCATCGTCGGTCGCACCCTGAGCGGCGAGTTCCTTCGTCGACGGTCGACCATCGCGCTCTTCGCGCTCGTCGGGTGGCTCGGGGTAACCGTTGCGTGGTCGACGCTCGCCCGATACTCGTTGCCCGAGTTCGTCGCACTCGTCTGCACGACCGCGTTCGGGTTGTACCTAGCCACCCGCTTCCCTTCGCGCACGGCATGGTGGATCGTTGCCGGCGCGACCGCGACGGGACTCCTCGTCTCCGTGTTCTCCGTGTGGCGGGACTGGCCCGGGTCGGTCGATGCGATCGGGGGTTACTGGGTCGGCATCTACTACAACCGCAATTCCCTCGCACCGGTCGCCGCCGCGGCGCTCATCGCCGCCGCAGCGCTTGCCGTCGGTACCGTGCGACGGTCCCGCTCGCTGTTTCCCGGTCTCGCGGCGAGCCTCGCACTCGGTGCATTGGCACTGGTCGTGTTGTTGCGCTCGGAGTCGCAGACCGCACCCTTCGCACTACTCGTCGCCGCGTGTGCCGTGGTCGTCTTCTGGTCGTTGCGCTGGGCGACCCGTCGGATCGGGGTGACCTCGAGCTGGTGGTCACCGACGTTGCTCACACTCGTCGTTACCGCGGCGGCGGTGTTCGTTGCGATGCGTACGATCGGGAGCCTCTCGGGAATCTCCGGTGAGGCGACCACGTTCAATTCTCGTGGGCCGTTGTGGTCGCTCAGCTGGTCGGGATTCCAGCTGAAGCCGTGGCACGGCTGGGGCTGGCAGGCGGCGTGGCACACCCCCGAGTTCTTCAAGCAGGGCGTGTGGTGGGCGGCCTGGAACACGACGTGGTCGCACAACGGGTACTTCGACCTGCTCCTCGGCGGCGGCGTGCTCGCAGCGTTGCTGTTCGTTGCCTACTTCGCGACCGCATCGCGCGACCTCGACCGTCTGCCCGGAGCCGAGTCGGGGTTTCGTCTGGTGGCGATCGTGTTCGTCCTCGCCGCAGCGACCCAGGAATCGTTCTTCATCGGGTCGCACTTCCTGTGGGCCCTCACCGTGGCGACGGCGAGCGTGATGGTTACGAAACCTGCCGTGTCAGTCGACGAGCACCACGCCGGCGAACGGACGGCCTGAGCGGCGCAGTGCCGTGGTTGCGTCGGTGAGCTCGCGACGAAGGTCGTGGTTGCGTCGCACGACGAGCACGTCGGATTCGCCGTTCGATGACGCGGTGAGTTCCGGCACACCGAGTTCCGGGTAGGGGCGGGCAACCACGGATGCGAGTCCGCCGGACTCCGCCAGTCGCGCCAACGCGGTGGGGTCGCTCGGTTCGGATCGCAACGGAACGAAACGCAGACGCCCCGAGCCCGCACTCGTCACGGATCGGTACAGCGAGACGGCGGTGCTGCGTTCGGATACCGCGTTGCCGGGTGAACCGAGTACTCCGAGGTAAGCGTCGGCCCCGACGATGCGGGCGACCTGGCGTTCGGAGCGGATACGCGAGTCGGTGTAGGCGAGCTGCAACAGGATGAGCAGGCCGACCAGCAGACCGGCCGCCGCCCCGAAGAGGTACGTCGGGCGCCGGACTCCGACCACCGTCGGGCCGATGGCCTCTTCGACCTCGTTGACGAGGGTCAACGGTGCGTCGAGCCGTTCGCCCACCGTTCGCAGCGCCGTCAGTTTCGTGACGACGGAAGGATCGGACGTCGCTGCACGAACCCCTTCGAGTACGGCCCGGAGTTCGGCGAGCCCGGCCGCGAAGCCGTCGCGGCGTAGTTCGGATGCCTTCTGGACGTACGCATCGATTGCGGCATCGCAGGCGGCAAGCACGTTCTCCCGGCACGAGAAGGTGTACGTCGGAACACCGGTGCTCGTGAAGACGAAGGAGCTCTCACCGTCGCTCTCGAGGGTGTCGATCAGCGTGAACGTCGGTCGGCTGCGGGTCACCGTCACCTCGGCATCGTCGTCGATGCGCGCAGCGATCTCCTCGCGCACGGCGGCACCCTGGAGCAGGAGTATCTGGTTGTTCACGTCGGGGAACGACCGGACGGACACCGGATCGATGCCGACGGCGGCGAGGACCGCGGCCGGATCACGGGCCTCGTAGGTGCGGGCGACGAAGTACGCGGCCGGCTCGGTGCGCAGGTCGGACTCCTGTACCCACATGAGACCCACGGACACCGCGAGGGTGACCGGGACCACCCACCAGCGCAGTCGCAGGGTCTCCCAGAATCCGCGGACGTCCAGACCCCTGAACGGGTCGGTGTCGGTCTCGCCCGCTCGGTTTGTCACGCAAACGCCTCCCCGTCAGGCTACCGATGACGGGTGCCGCGGTCGGCAAGTATTGCGTCGTGTTGGAGGAGCCGATGGAGCCGTGGCGGGACCCCGCCGTGGTCGAGATCAACCGACTGCCGATGCGTCCGGCGCTGTGCGTCGCCGACTCGGTCGAGGCGCTCCGTTCCGGGCGGGCGGCACGCCGGATCCCGCTCGACGGAACGTGGCGGTTCAGGTTGTTCGCCAAGCCCGGGGACGTGGGCGATCTCCACCTCCGCGGCAGGTCGTCATCCCTCGGCAGGTCCTGGCACCGGCTGGAGGTGCCCGGCAACTGGACCATGCAGCAGGTCGGCGACCTCCCGCACTACACGAACATCGAGATGCCCTTCGACGGACCTCCTCCGCGGCTACCGAATGCGAACCCGACGGGTGTCTACCGCAGGTCGTTCACCGTGCCCGCACGATGGCGGACCAGGCAGGTCGTGCTGCACGTCGGCGCCGCCGACAGCGTGCACATGGTGTTCGTGAACCGGAGGTTCGTCGGCTACGGAACCGACAACCGCCTCGCCAGCGAGTTCGACGTGTCCTCCTTCGTGACGACTGGCGTCAACGAGGTCGCGTTGGTGGTGGTCCGGTACAGCGCGCAGAGTTACGTGGAGGACCAGGACCAGTGGTGGATGGCGGGTCTGCACCGCAGCGTGTTCGTCGAGGCCCGCTCGCGAACCCACGTGCGGTCGGTGCACTGCGCGGCGGACTTCGATCCGGCGAGCGGTGAGGGTACCGCGAACGTCGACGTCGAGGTGGCGTTCCTCGACCAGCCGAACGACGGCACGTCGGTGCAGTTGTGGTTCGAGGAACTGAACGGGAAGCGGGTGTCGGCGCCGGTGTTGTGCAAGGTTCCCCACGATTTCACGGAACGGTACGTCTTCACCGGACACCGGGTGACCGCCCGCATCACGATTCCGCGGGTACGCCCCTGGTCGGCGGAGGATCCGCACCGTTACCGCCTCGTGGTGAAGCTCGTCGGTGCGAGCCGGGAGTTCACGTCGCTCGTCACCGGATTCCGACGGATCGAAGTGACCGGGGGCGAGGTGCGGGTGAACGGTCGTCGGATCACACTGCGCGGCGTGAACCGGCACGACCACCACCCCGACCGCGGCAAGGCCGTGACACGCCAGGACATGCTCGAGGACGTCGTCGCGATGAAGCGGCACAACTGCAACGCGGTGCGAACGAGCCACTACCCCAACGATCCGGCGTTCCTCGATCTCTGCGACGAAATCGGTCTGTACGTGGTTGCCGAGGCGAACATCGAGTCGCACGCCTACAACACCTCGCTGTGCAACGACGGGCGCTACCTGGCCACCTGGCTCGCGCGGGGTGCACGGATGGTGGTCCGCGACAGGCACCATCCGAGCATCATCTTCTGGTCGCTCGGTAACGAGTCGGGATTCGGCACGAACCACGACGCCCTCGCCGCGCTGGTGCGCTCGCTCGACCCGACGCGACCGTTGCACTACGAGGGTGCAATCTTCCATGCCCGCAACGGTGCGGAGAAGCCGTGGATCGACGGCGGACGCAATGCCACCGACGTGGTGTGCCCGATGTACCCACCCATTGCGGCGATCGTCGACTACGCCCGCAGCGGTGCCGATCGACCGCTCGTCATGTGCGAGTACAGCCACGCGATGGGCAACTCCAACGGGTCGCTCGCCGACTACTGGGAAGCGATCGAACGCGAACCCCTCCTGGCCGGCGGGTTCGTTTGGGAGTGGAAGGACCACGGACTGCGTCAGCAGGTGGACCCGCGCAGGAGCGTGAACGGCTCGTCCTGGCGGTTCGCCTACGGGGGGCAGTTCGGCGACGAACCGAACGACGGGAATTTCGTCGCCGACGGTCTCAATGCATCCGACCTGCAACCGCACCCCGCGATGCGCGAGTTGGCGTGGGTGCACCGGCCGGTCGCGGTACTGGCGGATTCCGAGT
>JBIJCI010000026.1:0-22138 GCA_044344715.1 Ilumatobacteraceae bacterium
GGCGGCCCGGTCTCCCCACGTGGCCTGGCTCGATGCGGATGGTTCGATGCCCCCGGCGGGCCTCGTCGATCTGGTCGCCGCCTACCGCGCGGCGGGCGACGCGGATCCGGTCGTCGTCGGATCCAGGTTCGTCACCGGCGGTGGTTTCAAGGGAGTGGAGACCGTCGGAGAGACGACCTGGTGGCAGGTGGTTCGCAACCTCCGTCGCTCGAACGACTCCGTGTCGGCGGTGGTGCTGAGCAGGGTCCTCAATCGATACCTGTGGTTCGTGCTCGGACGCTGTTGTCGCGACCTCGCCTCCGGGTTCGTGGTGATCGGGCGCGACACGGCGCTTCGTCTCGGCATGAAGGGTTCGTACGGTGACTACTGCGTCCGATTCCTCTACCTGGCGCATCGCAGTCGCCACCGGATCATCGAGGTGCCGTACGTCTGCTTGGTGCGTAGACACGGCTATTCGAAGACCGGCACCACCCTGTGGGGACTCATCAAACGCGGTTTGCCCTATGTGACGCTCCCGCTCCAGGTTCGCCGCACCACCCGACCGTGACCGTCGCGTTCCGGGTCGAGCGGGTCACAGCGGACTCCCCATTGATTGATGCCGCGGCCCGGCTTCACGTTGCGTGCCTGGCCGGGACGCTCACGTCCGCTCGTGGCGCACCGGTGGTGGCCGCCATCTACCGGCGTCTCGTACGCGAGGGGCACTCGCTGTACCTCGCCGTCGACGGAGACACGGTGATCGGTGGAGTGATGGTGATGCTCGCCGGCAAGGGTCGGGCAACCTCGTTCACTGCGAGGCACCGACCATGGTCGTGGCTGGCGGTCGTTCGGAGTCTGGGGGTGGGGGCGTCGCTGCAACAGCTACGCGACCTCATCCAGGTGGTGCGTCGCACGGGGCGGCTCGCACCGCACGACTACATCGTGGCGTTGTACGTGGACGAACGCGCCCGCCGTCTGGGCGTTGCACGGAGCGTGCTCGCACGTACGACAGCCGACTCCAGTGGGCGCGGGCTCGGCGTGGGTGTCGACACGCTCCGGGGCAACGATGCGGCCCGGCGCCTGTACGAGTCCCAGGGCTTCCGCGAGTTGGCGACCACGTCACGGTCGCGGATCTTCATGCGGTCTTCGGAGTGAACCGTCGCTTGTCGTCCAGGTAGGGGCCCTGCTTCACCTCGATCAACTCGGTTTCCTCGAGCATCTCGAACCCGTGGCCACCGCGCGAGAGCAGGATCACGTCACCGGTCGCAATTTCGCGCGAGTCCACGTACGACTCGTCCTCCCGATAAAAATCGACGCGGACGCGACCACGGCGTACGTACAACACCTCCTGGGTGAGGGTCGCCTTCCGGTCGACGTGGAGGTGGATGTGCGGCTGAATCTGGTAGCCCGAGGGGCGACGCATGTAGCCGAGCTGCTGCGAGAAGTCGTCGGGGGTCACGAACTGGATGCCGTCCGGGCGGAACTCGTTGCGCACGATGATGGCCGCGACCTGACCATCGAAGGTCACCGTCTCGATCGGCGAGGACATGACCCGAGCCTACGCCCGAGCGTGCGGACTAGTCGGCTCCGTCGTCGATGAATTCCAGCACGTCGTCGAGGGTGCTGCGTCGACCCGCAAGGAAGTCGCAGTTGCCGAACTCTCCGCACGACGGGAACAAGTAGACGTACTCCGACCGTGCGACCGTGCCGTCTGCGGCGAGTGCGAACGCATTGTCGGGGTCGTCGAAGAGACGACGGAGGACCGCATCGTTCTCCTTCAACCAGTCGACACTCAACCAGTAGACGACGCTCCGGTCGGGCGATCCGCTCTCGAGATCCGCCTGTTGTCGATCGGATGACGCTTCGATGCCGTACGCCCGGGAGAGATACGCACAGCGGGCCAGGCGACCGGTCTTGACGGCCGCAAACGAACACTCATCCCAACCCACACGGATGTTCAGTGGCGGATGGAGGGAAAGCACGGAATATCGAGCGGGTACCGCAGACCACAAGTCCTCCTCGTACTGGATTGGTGACGTGGCTCCGTCGGAGCGCCCCGCGACCGTCCGGAGTTGAGGCCAAACATCGAATACCTGGAGCAGACACGCAATGAGCAGCACGGTGAGCCCGGTGGTTCGCCAACGCGAGGCGGTAACGACGAGTGCAACGGTCGCCAGGACGGCGAGCGGCCAGGCGAACCGGACCGACGATTGGAACACGGAGAAGAGCTGCGATGCCCGGTAGTGAATCTCGAAGTTGTAGCCACGCTCCCCGATGGTCATGTAGTTGGAGACGGAGAATGCAAACATCGCCACAACCGCAGTAACCAGCCACGCATGGCGACGCAAGGCTGGAATCAGCACCGACACCACGCGACGGGGCGCCGCCAACAATCGAGACATCGCCAACACGAGGATGAGCAGTGTCCCGATTCCGAGGGATGTCGGCTCGTACTGCAACGGGGGCGACGGGAGCTCCGGCAGTAGGCGTGACGACGAATTCACGTCGAAGAGACCGAGGAGATTCGCCGTGTAGATGCCGTACCTACCGGTGGAGCTCGAGCCCACCGGCATGGTGAAGTAGCCGAGCAGGAACATTGCGAGGGCGCTGGCCGATGCCGTTACCAGGACTGACGAGGTGATCCGACCGACGTCGGAGCGCGACCGAATGCCGGGGCTCAGGACGGCGGCCAGCCACAGGGGTGCGATGATCCCGAAGAGGTAGAAGTTGGTTGCGATGGCGAGCAGCAGGATCACCAGCCACGGCACCATTCGAAACCGCGACTCGCGACGGGTACGGAGGTAGTAGACCAGCGCCCACACCAACAAGCAGAGGCCACCGGAGATTGCCGAGTACCAGCGTTGCATCCACCAGAACACCGGGGTTGTGGCGAGCAGGACACAACCGATCAATGACTGAAGCCGCGGGAGCCCGAGCAGCCGAAACAGCTTCTCGGAGCCGACGAAGAGTGCAACCGAACAGACGGCAAGTGCGAGTCCGAAGTACTGACCACGGTCGAAGATCCGGAGGTCGATTGCCTTGAAGATGATCGCGAACAAGGGCCAACTATCGGTGTTCACGATCGAGTTGACCCCACCCCACCCGTAGCGCGGATTTGCGCCGAGCGGCAACCTCCAGCCGTCATCGGCGAAGAACAGCCAGCCGACCCAGTGCGCCCTTTGATCCTTGAAGGTCATCCACGCGATGTTCCGCGGATCGAGCTTCTCCGTCCCCACGGTCACGGCGAAGAAGACGAACCCGAGGATGCCCGCGGTCAGCGTCCCTCGGTGACGGGCAATCAAACGAGCGACTCCCACAGGCATGACCGCCTACCGTACGACGCTCAGCGCGCGAGAGCGGTGAGGGAGTCGCCCAGGTCGAGCACGACCGACGGGAACACGCCGATCACCAGTGTGACGGCGACCGTGGCCGCGAGTGCGACGCGTGCCGCGGGGCCGACCCGACGCGGTGCATCGGATGCGGGCTCGGCGAGCCACATGCTGACCATGACGCGCAGGTACAGGTAGGCGGCGATCACCGCCGACACCATGGCGAGGATGGCAAGTACGTAGCTCTCGCCGGCGACCGCTGCACGAATCACACCGAACTTGGCGATGAACCCGCTGGTCAAGGGAACCCCGGCCTGGGCGAGGAGGAGCACCGTGAACCCGAGGGCAAAGACGGGGTTCGTCCTCGCGACTCCCCGGAACTCGTCGAGTGCGGCCGAGCCACCGCGCGTGATCACCGAGACCGCAGCGAACGAACCGAGGGCGAGCACCGAGTACAGCACGACGTAGATCATCGTGGAGGAGACGCCGTCCGGAGCGGAATCCGATCCGATCCGACCGGCCGACTCGAGGCCGACGAGCATGAAGCCGGCGTGACTCACCGACGAATAGGCGAGCATCCGCTTCACGTCCGACTGCACGATTGCGAGCACCGAACCGACCACCAGCGTCAGGACCGCAAGCACGAGGACCACCGGACGCCAGTCGTCGGCGCGCGACGGAAAGGCCACGACGAACAGCCGGACCATTGCGACGATTGCGGCGACCTTGCCGAGCGAAGCCATGAAGCCGGTGACGTACGTGGGCGAACCGTGGTAAACGTCGGGTGTCCACGAGTGGAACGGCACGAGCGACACCTTGAACGCGAAGCCGACCAGGAGGAGTGCGGATCCGGCGAGGAGCATCGAATCGTTGCGCGGCACCGTGATCTCGGCGGCGAGCACCGTTTGGATGTCACCGAGGCCGGTCTGGCCGGTCGCGCCGTACACGAGGGCGATGCCGTACAACAGGAATGCCGAGGAGAACCCGCCGAGCACGAAGTACTTGAGACCCGCTTCCTGGCTGCTGGTGCGCCGACGGTCGCTGGCAGCGAGGACGTACAGCGAGAGGCTCAGGATCTCGATGCCCAGGAAGACGACGATGAGGTCATTGGCGGTCACCATGACCGCACCACCGATCGCCGCGGTGAGCAGCATCGAGTACGGCTCGAGGGTTCCGGTTTGGGCGGTGTCACCGTCGGGCGAAGTAGCGAGGTCGGACGCGACGATGCACGTGATGACCACCGCCGTGCAGACGGCGACCACGGCCAACAGTCCGAAGCGGTCGTGCGCGATGACACCGCTGACGAGGGTTCGTGGTTGGCCGGTCGCGAGCTCGGAGAACTGGAGCCCGGCAATCACGCCGGCGGCACCGGCGGTTACGGCGGTGAAGACGGCGTACCAACCGCGGGGCCAGCGCGGTGTCAGGGCCCCGACGAGCAGGAGCAGCAGTGCTCCGCCGAGCAGTACCAGGTACGGGGAGAGGCCGTACCAGTCGACCGATGGCGGAACGAAGTCGGTACCGGGATTCATCGTCTACTTCCCTGCCTCGCCCGGTGTCGGACGCTGGTAGTCGGTTCGTGATTCGACGTGCTCGATGAGCGCATTCACGCTCGGCTCGATCCGCGAGAGGACGGGTTTCGGGTAGATGCCCGTGAACACGATGATCGCGACGAAGACCGCGAGTAGGGCACCCTCACGCACGCGGAGTTCGGGGAAATCGCGGTTGGCGTCGTCGACCTCGCCGTGGAACACCCGCTGGTACGCCCACAACAGGTAGAGAGCGGCAAGGATGACGCCGGTCGTCGCGACGATCACCCACCAACGGGCGGTGTCGAACGACCCGATGAGGATCAGGAACTCGCCGACGAATCCGTTGAGGCCCGGGAGCCCGATCGACGAGAGCATCACCACCATGAAGAAGCCTGCGAACACCGGGGCAACCTGTTGCAGCCCCCGCAGCTCGGCGATTTGTCGGGTATGGCGACGCTCGTAGATCATGCCGACCAGGAGGAACAGCGCACCGGTCGACACGCCGTGGTTGACCATCTGCATCACGCCGCCGGTGACGGCCTGGTCGGTCAGCGCGAACGTGCCGAGCACGATGAAGCCGAGGTGCGCCACGCTCGAGTACGCGACGAGTCGCTTGAGGTCGGTCTGCATGGTGGCAGCCACGGCCCCGTAGATGACCCCGATGACCGCGAGGGTGTAGAGCACCGGACGCGCCCAGATGCTCGCCTCGGGGAAGAGGTACACACCGAATCGCAGCAGTCCGTACGTGCCCATCTTCAACAGCACGCCCGCGAGGATCACCGAGCCGGCGGTCGGGGCCTGCGTGTGTGCGTCCGGCAGCCAGGTGTGCACGGGGAACAGCGGCACCTTCACCGCGAATGCGATCGCGAAGGCGACGAAGAGCCACCGTCCGGCGGTGACCGAAAGGGCGCCGTTCTCGGCCAACGTCAGGAGGTCGAAGGTTACGTACCCGACCGAGTCGCGCGAGAGCAACGCCGTCGCCACGATGCCGACCAAGAGGAATGCCGAACCGGCCATGGTGAACAGGAAGAACTTCGTGGCCGCGTAGACGCGCTGGTCGTATCCCCATCCGCCGATGAGGAAGTACATCGGTACCAGCACGATCTCGAAGAATACGAAGAAGAGGAACAGATCGAGGCTCACGAAGGAACCCATGACGCCGGCCTCCAGTACGAGCAGCCACGCCATGTACGGCCGCTCGTCGTGGTGCGGGTCGACGCCGGCGATGACGAGCGGGAACAGCACGCCGGTCAGCACCACGAGGAAGAGCGAGATGCCGTCGAGGCCGAGGTGCCACGAGATGCCCCACGCGGGAATCCACTCGTGTCGGGAGACGAACTGGAACCCGGCGTCGGCGGTGTCGAACGCCTGCAACACCCAGAGGCTGACGGCACCCGTCACCACGCTCGAGACCAGGGCGGCGAGTTTGGTCCACTCGGGGCGCAGGCGCCCGAACCCGATGACCGCGAGCGCGCCGATCAGTGGCAGGACCACGAGCGAGGACAGCACTGGAAACCCGAGAGCGGAGGACGAGGCGCCGATGATCACGACGACCAACCCCTCCACACGAACCACGCCAGGAGTGCCACGGCGCCGAGTGCGATCAGTGCGGCATAGGCACGCACGAAGCCGGTTTGCGACCGCCGCACGACGCCGCCGAGTCCGCGGGCGAGCGCACCGGCTCCGTTCACCGCACCGTCAACGACGCGGGCGTCGAACCGGGTGATTCCGCGGAACACTGCGGCGCCGGGTCCACCGACGATGCGCGCCACCGCCGCGTCGTAGAACCAGGCCCGCTCCAGCACCGCTGGTTCGAGCACCGGCAGCCGGCGCTTGGCGTACACGAGCACCGACGTGAGGATGCCGACGAGTGCGACGATCACCGCCACACCGAGCAACAGGTACTTGTTGTCGTACGCCCAGGTTCCCTTGATGTCGCGCTCGGCACCCTCGATCACCGGTTCGAGCCAGTGTTCGAGAAAGTGGAGGTTCTTGCTGAACGGCAGTTGTAGCGCGCCGCCGACGACGGAGAGGATTGCGAGCACGACGAGCGGAACGAGCATCACCTTCGGGCTCTCATGCGGACGGAAGTCACCGTGGGCACCGTGCTCGGCGGACGAGTCGTGCCATCGCGCCCCACCGAAGAAGACCAATATCACCTGGCGAGTCATGTAGTACGCGGTGAGGAGCGCGGTAACCACGCCTACTGCGTAGAGCAGGCGGTTGTCGGCATAGACGTACAGCAGGATTTCGTCCTTCGACCAGAACCCGGCGAACGGCGGCACGCCGGCGATCGCCAACCATCCGATGATGAACGTGAACGCGGTGACGGGCATCGCCACCCGCAGCGCCCCCATCCGTCGCATGTCCTGCTCGTGGTGCATGCCGTGGATGACCGAGCCGGAACCGAGGAAGAGCAGCGCCTTGAAGAAGGCGTGGGTGACCATGTGGAAGATCGCCGCGACGTAGGCACCCGAACCGACGGCGAGGAACATGAAGCCGAGTTGCGAGACGGTCGAATACGCGAGCACCCGCTTGATGTCGTGCTGCGCGACCGCGATTGTTGCGGCAAAGAGCGCGGTTGCAGCACCGATGATGGCGATGGTGTCGGGCACCCAGGCGTACGAGGCCGTGACGACCGGACCGACGCGGGTCATGAGGAACACGCCCGCGGTCACCATCGTGGCGGCGTGAATGAGCGCCGATACCGGGGTGGGACCCTCCATGGCGTCGGGAAGCCAGAAGTACAGCGGCAGTTGCGCACTCTTTCCGCAGGCACCGACGAACAACAGGATTGCGATTGCCGAGATGGCGGTGCGCGAGATGGAACCGTCGTGCGCCGCCTCGTTGATCGCCGAGTAGGAAACCGACCCCACCGCGGAGAACGCGACGAACATGGCGGTCATGACGCCCCAGTCGCCGATTCTGTTCGTGACGAACGCCTTCTTGCCGGCGACCGCCGCGCTGTTGCGTGAGTGCCAGAACGAGATGAGGAAGTAGGAGCAAGCCCCCACCCCCTCCCACCCGAGGAACGTGACGAGCAGGTTCTCGCCGAGCACGAGCGCCAGCATCGAGAAGACGAACAGGTTGAGGTACAGGAAGAACTTGTGGAACTTGGGATCGCCGTGCATGTAGCCGATGGCGTAGAGATGGATGAGCGAACCGATTCCGGTGACGAAGAGTGCCATCGTGATGCTCAGCGGGTCGGCGAGCAGCGCGAAGTCGATCTGCAACGACCCGACCGGAACCCACTGGAAGAGCGACACCACGTGCGAGCGTTCCTCGGCGGGCGAACCCAGGAGATCGAGGTACACGAGCACCGTCACCACGAAGGACGATGCGGTCGCGATGGTCGCCAGCCAACCGGCCCGCGGCTCGCCGATTCGCGAACCGAACGCCATCAGCACGAGGCCGCCGACCAGCGGCAGCAACGGAACGAGCCAGACGAGGTCGGTCACCGGCTCAGCCCCTCAGCTCCGCGAGGTCGTCGGCCGTGAGCGTGGCGCGGTTGCGCATGATTGCAACGATGATGCCGAGGCCGACCACGACCTCCGCTGCCGCCACCACGAGGACGAAGAAGACGATCGATTGTCCGTCGATGTCGGTGAGCTCCCGTGCGAGGGCTACGAACGAGAGGTTGACCGCATTGAGCATCAGTTCGATGCACATGAACATGACGAGCGGGTTGCGGCGGACCATGACGCCGACCGCACCAATGACGAAGAGCAACGCCGCTACCACCAGGTAGGAGAGCGTGGTTGGTGCCGGCATCAGCGACCCGCCGCCGCTCGTTTGCGGGTGAGCATCACGGTTCCGACCACCGCAACGACGAGGAGCACCGATGTGAGCTCGAACGCCACCACGTGGTCGCCGAACACCGAACGGGCGAGCTCCTGGATGTTGGCATCACCCGGGGCACCCTCGACCGACGTGGCGAGACCCTCGGCACGGGTCCGCATCGTGTCGGCACCGCGGCCCACTGCCACGACGAGCAGACCAAGGAGACCGAGCCCGGCGACGCCGGCCAACCAGCGTTGGGCGACGAGCGGTTCAGCCTTCAGATCCTCGGCTTTGTCGACACCGAGCAGCATGATCACGAACAAGAAGAGCACGACGATCGCGCCCGCGTAGACGATGACCTGCACCGCGGCGAGGAAGTACGCCTCGAGTGCGACGAAGTGCACCGCCACGCCGAAGAGCGTGAGCACGAGGGAGAGCGCGGCGTGCACCGGGTTCCGACGCACGATCACCCCGACGGCCCCGCCCAGCATCATTGCACTGGCGATGACGAACACCACGAGTTCCATCAGTGCCGACCCGTCTCGTGGGTACCCGCCGCTGCTGCGGACGGTCGATCATCGGCCGATTCCTGGTCGGGCTCCGCCGGGCGAACCCCGTAGCCGAGTTCACCGGCCCACGACACCACGCCGACGAACCCGGCGTCACCGGCCGGTGCGGTGGCCCGCATCCATGCCGAGGTGTGTTGGTCCTCACCGGGTCGCCAGTCCTCCCAGGGCAACTGCTTCGGCTTGCCGTCGTCGCCGACGAGGAGCTCTTCCTTCGTGTAGACCGCATCGCGTCGGTTGGTGAACGAGAACTCGAACAGCTTGGTCTCGGTGATCGCTTCGGTCGGACAGGCCTCCACGCAGAGATCGCAGTGGATGCACCGCAGGTAGTTGATCTCGTAGATCCAACCGAACCGCTCACCGGGCGACGTCGGATTGTCGGGGTCGTTGTCCGCGCCGCGTACATGGATGCACTTTGCGGGGCACACGGCAGCGCAGAGCTCGCATCCGATGCACTTCTCCATGCCGTCCTCGTAACGGTTGAGAACGTGCCGGCCGTGCAGGCGCTCGGGCTTCTCGATCTTCTCGTCCATCGTCCGCGCCTTGCGCTTCTTGCGCTTGAACAGACGACCGCCCGAGTACTGGGTGGTGACACGGTTCCGGCGCCCGTGCTGGCGCATGGTGACGAGGAATCCTCCGAGGTAGCCCATCTAGAACTGCGCTCCTTCCGATTCGCGGGTCTTGTTGCTCACCAGGAATGCACCCTGCACCAGCGCCCAGCAGACGCCGAGTACGACGACGGCAACCGACGTCGTGACGAACACGTTCCATCCCTCGTCCTCCGCGAGACGCTGGGCAGCAAGGAGGAGGAACCAGCCCAAGGACACCGGGATGAGGACCTTCCAGCCGAGGTTCATGAGTTGGTCGTAGCGCAGGCGCGGCAGGGTGGCGCGGAACCAGACGTATACATAGAGGAAGACGAGCACCTTGAGGAGTAGCCAGATGGTTCCCTCGAGGCCGTTCGGTACGAGCGGGATGTCGAGGGTGACGCCGTTGAGCGAGACGGGCTGCGGGCCGCCGAAGAACAGCGTGACGATGAGGCCCGACATCGTGACGGTGTTCATGAACTCTGCGAGGTAGAAGAGCGCGAAGCGGATGGAGGAGTATTCGGTGCTGAAGCCCCCGACGAGTTCCTGCTCGGCTTCGACCAGGTCGAACGGCGGGCGATTCAGTTCTGCGGTTGCGGCAATGAGGAAGATGACGAACGGAATGACGCCGGTCGCGACGATGTTCCAGTCGGTGAGTGTCGACTGTGCCGAGACGATTCCGCTCGTGGAGAGCGTGCCCGCAATCAGGAGCACGCTCGCAAGCGAGAGGCCGAGGGCCGCCTCGTAACTCACCATCTGTGCCGAGGCGCGGACGGAACCCAGCAACGGGTACTTCGAGCCGCTCGACCAACCCGCGAGCATGATGCCGTAGACGGCGATCGAGGAGATGGCGAGTGCGAACAGTACGCCGATGTGCGGATCGGCGAGCTGTACGCGCGTCTCGACACCGAACCAGGTGACGATTCCGTCGTTGCCGTCACGGAAATCACCACCGAGCGGGATGATCGCAAAGGAGAGGAACGCCGGGACGAAGGCAAGGAACGGCGCAAGGGCGAAGACGAACCGGTCGGAGCGCCGTGGCAGCAGGTCCTCCTTGAAGAACAGCTTTATACCGTCGGCCAGCGTCTGCAGGAGTCCGAAGGGACCCGCCTTGTTCGGCCCGATCCGGTTCTGCATACCGGCGATCACCTTGCGCTCGAACCAGACCATGAGCATGGTGGCGACCAGTCCGATGACGAAGACGACGAGCACCTTGAGCGCGACGATGAGCAGCGGCGTCCACAGCACGTCGCCATCGAGCATCGGGTCGAGCATCGGGCGGACGGCCTGCGTGCGCATCACACCACCTCGATGACGACGTCGGTGACGGGAACGTCGTGACGGATCAGTTCGCGGACGTCGTTACCGTGCTGGTTGAACGGGACGTAGGCGACGCCTCGTGCCACCGAATCATCGAACGTCACGGGTAGCACGACGGCCGCATCGTTGGCCGACACTCGCACGTCTGCATCGGCGCGCAGACCCAGGCGCTGCGCATCGGCTGGGTGCAGGTGCACGGCCGCTTCCCCTGCCAACGGCGCCAGCGACGGACTCTCCGAGGTGGCGGTGGCCCGGTCGTAGAGCACCCGCGAGACGTGCAGGCGGAAGTGGTGACTCAGTCGGGGTGCCGCAGCGAGTGGAGCGGCCGTGATGCGCACCGGTGCCGGGTGCACGACCACCACACCCTCGCGCCGTACGGATCGCGAGTCGGCTGCCGGTGCGAAGGCCGGGATTCCGGCGGTCATTGCGTCGTGCAACTCGGCATAGGAGTTGAATCCGAGATCCTTGCCGAGTTCGAGCGCCAACTCGGCGGCGATCATCCAATCGGGTCGGGCGGTACCTGCTGTGGTGATCTTCTGGGCGACGTCGCTGACGCGACCCTCGCAATTCGTGGTGGTTCCGACCTTCTCTGCGTATGCGGCAGCCGGAAGCAGAACCTCGGCGCTACGGACCGAAGCAGTCATGAACGTGTCGACGGCGATGATGTGCTTGACCCGGGCGAACGCACGTCGGGCGAGATCGGCATCCGGCGAATCGGTCAACGGGTCCGCCCCGAGCAGCACGAGGCACTCGATTGCTCCGGCGGCGGCGGCCGCGAGGATTGCATTCGTGTCACCGGCGGTCGATGGGGCGAGACCGGCGGTGATCGCACCCCGGACGTTGCCGCGACGCAGCACCGGGAGCACACGTGCATCGGGCTTGGCGGACATGACCGCACCGAGCGCGAGGAGTGTGTACTCGGGCGATTCGGCGAGGTTGCCGCGGCCGACGACGACCGTCACGCTGCCGCGCGCGATCTGTTCGGCGATCTCCGGGTCGGCCAGTGCCTCGCTGACAACCCGCGGTTGGTCACCAGGTTCGAAACGCACCGATTTCCAGGCGTAGTCCGTGAGACCGCCCGCCCGCGGCGTGAACTCGATGATCCGGGTCCGTCGCTTCTCGGCGGCATCACGCAACCGCAGGTACAGCACCGGCATTTCTTCCTTCAGGTCGGGCGAGATCAGGACGATCGTCTGCGACGCACATGTCTCGGCGATCGTGGCCTGCGGCAGTGCGAACACTTCGGGCGGCAGACCGTCACCGAGCTGCGGATCGCGGGCCAGGATTCCGAGCGAATCGGCGAACCGCGCCCAGGCGTACGCGTCCTCGTTGGTGCCGCGGGCTCCGCCGATGATGCCGACTGCGCCCGGACCCTTGTCGTTCAGCACGACGCGCAACGCCCGACCTGCCGCATCCAGGGCGGTGGCCCATGTGGTTTCCGCGAACACACCGTCGGTACGCAGGAGCGGTGTACCGATGCGATTCCCGGAGTTGACCGACTCGAAGTTGAAGCGGCCGCGATCGCACAGCCATCCCCAGTTCACCGACTCGACGTCGACCCCCTGGTAGCGCACGATCTCGTCGCGGCTACTCTGCACGACGGTGCGGCAACCGACACTGCAGGTGGTGCAGGTACTCTCCACCTGGTCGAGGTCCCACGGGCGGGCCTTGAACCGGTAGGGCGAGGCGGTGAGCGCACCGACCGGGCAGATCTGCACGGTGTTGCCGGAGAAGTAGGAACTGAACGGCTCGTCCGGGAACGTCATGACCTGCGTGTTGTTGCCACGACTGACGAACGAGATGAGCGGGTCGCCGGCCACCTCGTCGGCGAAGCGGGTGCAACGGTCGCAGAGGATGCAGCGCTCGCGGTCGAGGAAGACGAGGTCGCTGATCGGAATCGGCTTTTCGTAGTGGCGCTTCTCCTCGACGTAGCGACTCTCACCGGGACCGTGCGAGAACGCCTGATCCTGCAGCGGGCATTCCCCGCCCTTGTCGCACACCGGACAGTCGAGCGGATGGTTGGCGAGCAGCAGCTCGAGGACACCCTCCTGGGCACGCTTGGCCGCATCGGAATCGGTCGCCACCACCTGGCCTTCGGCAACCGGTGTCATGCACGACACGACGAGCGACTTGCCGCGCGGACCCTCCACCTCGACGATGCACTGACGGCACATGCCGACCGGCGACATTCGCGGGTGGTAGCAGAAGTGCGGCACGAAGGAACCGGACTCCTGGCATGCATCGATCAGCAACTGTCCGGGCTTCGCCTCCACCGACCGACCGTTGATCGTGACGCTCACGGTGGTCTTGGGTGCTGCGGTGTCGGTCATGGCGGGCTTCTCTCGGTGTCCTAGGCGTGGCTCGCGGCATGGGAGACGAACGGCGATTCCACGCCGGCGACGGGGCGGCCGTGTTCGATGTAGTGCTCGAACTCGTGACGGAACCGGCGCACGGCGGAGGCGATCGGCGATACCGCGGACGGTCCGAGCGGACAGATGGTGGTCTGGCGGGGCGGCCACGCAATGCCCGGGCTGATGCTCTCGCTCACCTCGAAGAGCAGGTCGATGTCCTCGCTGCGACCGTGGCCGTCGAGGATCCGCTTCAGGACCCGCTCCAACCAGGTGGTTCCCTCGCGACACGGTGTGCACTTGCCGCAGGATTCGCGGGCGAAGAAGCGCACGATACGCCAGCACGCCGCCACCATGTCGGTGGTCTGGTCCATGACGACGATCGCGCCCGAGCCGAGCATCGAGCCGGCCTTGTCGACGGTGGGCTTGTCGAGCGCCAGGTCGAGGTGCTCGGGGAAGAACCACATTGCCGAGGCACCACCGGGGATGAACGCCTTTACGCTGCCGCCGTTGCGCACGCCGCCGCAGTACTCGGGCGCCTCGAAGAGCATCCTGAAGGTGGTCACACCGTTCGGCACCTCGAACACCCCGGGCTTGTTGACGTGTCCGCTCACCGCGAACATCCGCATGCCCGTCGAGGTTGGTGCTCCGATCGACTTGAACTCACCGCCGCCCTTGCCGACGATGTAGGGGACGTTCGCAAGGGTCTCGACGTTGTTGACGATCGTCGGTTGCATATAGAGGCCCTTCACGGCCGGGAAGAAGGGGGGCTTCAGGCGTGGCATGCCGCGCTCGCCCTCGAGGCTCTCGATGAGTGCGGTTTCTTCGCCGACGATGTACGCACCAGCGCCCCAGGTGAGCGTGATGTCCACGGAGAACTTGCCGCCGCAGACGTTCTTCCCGACCATGTTGTTGGCGTAGGCATCGTTCAGGGCCCGTGCGAGTCGCTCCTGGGCGAGGGCCATCTCGCCGCGTACATAGAGGAAGGCCTGTGCGGCGTTCAACGCGTAGCACGCGATGACGATTCCCTCGATCAGCTGGTGCGGGTCGCGCTCCATGAGCAGCCGGTCCTTGTAGGTTCCGGGTTCGCTCTCGTCGCCATTGATCACGAGGTAGCGCGGGTGCACATCGGCGGGGAGGAAACCCCACTTCGTGCCGGCCGGGAACCCGGCACCGCCACGGCCCTGGATCTCGGCGGCCTTCACCTCGTCGTGCACCTGCTGCGGCGTCATCGAGGTGACGGCCTTGCGCAGCGATTCGTAACCGCCGGTGCGCACGTATCCGGCGAAGGTGTGGCCGTCGGCGACGTCGAAGCGTGACGTGATGATCCGCGGACCGGTGGGGACGCTCATCGGGCATCCACCTGTGCCTGGGCATCGTTGCCGCGGTTACTCCACGCTGCGGTGGTTTCCTGGCGGACGGTGGCGAGCGTTCCGTGCGGCGGAACCTCGGCCGTCAACGTGCCGTTCTCCAGTTCGGTAATGAGTGCATCGAACGACTCGGGCGTCACCTTGTAGCGGTAGCGGTAGTTCACCTGCAACGCCGGCGCCTCGGTGCATGCGGCAATGCACTCCACGTCCTCGATCGTGAACAGTCCGTCGGGGGTGGTGCCGCCCGACTTGATGCCGAGGCGTTCCTCGGCATGGTGCAACAGGTTCCACGCTCCCACCAACTGGCAGGAGATGTTGGTGCACACGTTGATGCAGTACTTGCCGACCGGATGGAACTTGAACATCTCGTAGAAGCTGGCCGTGCCGTACACCTCGGCCGGTGCGAGGTCGAGCAACTCGGCGATGTGCACCATGGCATCCTGCGCCACGTACCCGTCCTGTTCCTGGGCGAGGTGCAACAACGGGATCAGCGCCGACTTCTTGCGCGGGAACCGACCGATGATGTCGTGGGCGATCTTCACGCGGTCGTCGTTGAGCCGGCTCACCGGTCGACCTCCCCGAGCACCGGGTCGATCGACGAGATCACGGCGACGGCGTCCGCAACGAGACCACCGCGCATCATGTGCGGGAGGCACTGCACGTTCACGAAGCTCGGCGCCCGTACGTGCATCCGGTACGGCACGGACGAGCCGTCGCTGGCGATGTAGCAACCGATCTCGCCGCGCGGCGATTCGATCGCGACGTATACCTCGCCCTCGGGCACCTTGAAGCCCTCGGTGAAGATCTTGAAGTGGTGGATGAGTGCCTCCATCGACTCGTCGATTCGAGCGCGCGGTGGTGGAGTGACCTTCTTGTTCTGGATGCGGAAGTCTCCGGCCGGCATCCTGTCGAGGATCTGCCGCACGATACGCATCGACTCGCGGATCTCCTGGAGGCGGATCGCGTAGCGGTCGTAGGCGTCACCGTGCGCACCGATGACCACGTCGAACTCCACCTCCCGGTACTTCAGGTACGGCATGTCGCGTCGCAGGTCCCAAGGCAAGCCGGTCGAACGCAGGATTGGGCCGGTTGCGGCCAACGCGAGGGCCTCGCTCTGTGTGATCACTCCGACACCCTGCAGACGTTCGCGCCAGATCGGCTGACCCGTCATCAGCACCTCGTACTCGGCGAGCCGGTCGGGGAGCATGTCGAGCAGGTGCAGCACGTCGTCGCGCCAGCCGGCCGGCAGGTCGGCGGCCAGACCACCGGGCCGGATGAAGTTGTGGTTCATCCGCAGGCCGGTGACCTTCTGGAAGAAGCGCAGCACCTCCTCGCGTTCGCGCCACCCGTACAGCATCATCGAGACGGCGCCGAGGTCCATGCCGTTGGTGGCCATGAACAGCAGGTGGCTGCTCATGCGGTTGAGTTCGGAGAGCAGCATCCGCATCCACTGCGCGCGTTCGGGGATGTCGCCGTCGATCCCGAGGAGCTTCTCGGTGGCCATCGAGAACACCAGCTCGTTGTTGAGCGGGGAGAGGTAGTCCATGCGCGTCACGTTCGTGCCGCCCTGCAGGAACGTGAGCGACTCCCCCGTCTTTTCCATTCCGGTGTGCAGGTACCCGATGATCGGTTTGCAACGCAGAACGGTCTCGCCCTGCAACTCGAGCATCAACCGCAGCACGCCGTGCGTGCTGGGATGCTGCGGACCCATGTTGATGATCATCGACTGGTCCTCGCCAACGTCGGTTGATACCGCGGCCAGTGCGTCGACCTCCGACTCGCTCATCCGCAGCACGGCGCCGGACTCGCGCATCAGTGCCTTCTGCGAGATCTCGCCGCGCGGCCGGAGCTCCTGGCCGCCCTCGCTCGTTGCGGCGCCGGCCGAGACGATCGTCGTCACGAGGCGGCTCCCTTGAATTGCACGGGGATACGGCCCTGCGCGTAGTCCTTGCGCAACGGGTGTCCGTCCCAATCCTCGGGCATCAGGATGCGCGTGAGGTCGGGGTGCCCGTCGAATCGGACCCCGAACATGTCGAACACTTCGCGCTCCATCGCCTCGGTGCTCGGATGCACGTCGAACAACGAGGCGACCGACCCGCCGTCGGCGACCTGGACCCTCAGGCGCACCCGTTCCCGCTGCGCGATGGACAACAGGTTGACCACCACCTCGAACCGCTCACCGACCACCCCGGCGGGTAGTGATCGCTTCGCGTGCGCCAGGTAATCGACGGCGGTCAGGTCGACGCACATCGTGAAGCCTTCGTGGTACAACCGGGTCACGACGTCGAGGTATGCGGACGTCTCGACGAACAGCACCCGCTGCCCGAGCGACTCGTGGGCGACGACTCCCGGCATGCCGGTGGTGACGGACATGATGGTTACCGTCGGTCCAGTGTGACGGGGGTGGTGATTCCAGCGGGAATCTCCTGGATGTGCACGTTCGCTCCGGCTCCGCTCGCCGCACGACGACGCATGATCTCGCCGTCCTCGATCAACTGGTGCAGCGTCTCGATGGCGTGGATCAACGTTTCCGGTGTGGGCGGGCAGCCCGGTGCGTAGACGTCGACCGGAACGATCTGGTCGACACCCTGGACGATCGCGTAGTTGTTGAACATGCCGCCGCTCGAGGCACAGACGCCCATCGAGATGACCCACTTGGGCTCCATCATCTGGTCGTACACCTGACGGAGTACCGGCGCCATCTTCTGGCTGACGCGACCCGCCACGATCATGATGTCGGCCTGGCGAGGCGATGCGCGGAAGACCTCCATGCCGAAGCGCGCGAGGTCGTAGTGCGGTGCACCCGTGCCCATCATCTCGATGGCGCAGCAGGCGAGACCGAACGTGGCGCCCCAGCTGGACCGTGAGCGCGACCACTTGACCAGATCCTCGATGCGCCCGGTGAGGAAGTTGTGCTCGATACCGCCGAGACCGTTGTCGACCACATCGCGAACCGCGCTCATGCCGCACCCACCTGCGAGGTCACCGGTTCACGACGTCCGTCGAGACCGACCAGCTTGATGCCGGTCATCACCGGCGGGGTTGCCACCACGTCGGCAACCGTGAGGTCCTTCTTGGTTGGGCCCCACTCCATCGCGCCGCGCGCCAGCTCGTACACGAAGGTCACGAAGATGATCGCACTGAATGCGAGCATTGCGACGAAGCCGAACAGGCCGAGCGCCTCTCGGGCCACCGCGTAGGGGTAGAGGAAGATAATCTCGATGTCGAACATGATGAACAACATCGCCACGATGTAGAACGACACCGGGAAGCGCTCCGGTGACTCGCGGCTCGGCACGATGCCGCACTCGTACGGCGCGTCCTTGGCGGTGTTGGGACGCTTCGGCGCGAGCAGTTTCGAGGCCACGAGCGAGAGTACGCCGAACACGATGGCGAGCGCAGTGAGCACGACGATCGGGAGGTACTGGCCCATCGTCACCCCCGAACGGTCGGGATCAGGCCTTCTCGAGCTCGCGTGCGCGGGCCAGGTTCTCGCGCAACATCAGGTCGCGCCGGTGCAACAACCAGCACAGGATCAGGAACACGATCAGCGACCCGATCGTGATGAACATCGCCGGCTGTCGGCGATTGCCGAGGTCGCGGATCATGTGCACGTAGCGGCGCTCCTGCGACTCGTCGATCTTCGGTCGTGCGGGCGCGCGACCCGGCTCGATTCGCTGCGGCACCACCGGTGCGACTTCCACCAGGGCGTACCTCGGCTCGTGGAAGAAGGCAAAGAAGTCGAGTGTCTCGTTGACCTTCGGCCAGCGATCGCCGCCGCGATCGAATACCGCGACCGACACGAACTCGCCGGCAGCGAACTCGTCCGCCTGGTTGATGAGGATCTCGTCGGCTGCGGCAACGGCCTGACCGCGCTGCGGGTCGGACTCATCCAGCCGAATCCACCCCTCCGCCCCGAGGGCCGCGGCGGCTGCATCGGCATTCTCTGCCGCGGTACCGGTCAGCTTCAAGGGTTGTTCGAGGATGTCCGTCTGCTGGAAGAGTTCCGCATCGCGGACGATGGTTGCCGGCTCCGCCGGTTCCCACGTCGGCATTCGACCCTGCAATCCGATGCCGTAGGTCCACCAGATCGCACCCATCGCCGCCATCCATCCGAAGAGTGAAGCGAGCACCACGAGGAAGCCGAGCCGTGCACCGAGATTGGTGCCGACCACGAGGTAGGTGCCGCCGATCAACACAACGACCGAGATGATCACGACGACGATGCCGCGCAGCGTCGGCTCCCAGTCGATTGCGAGCAGTGCCGGCGCGTTCATGTCAGAGACCCCGCACGTACTCGACGATGGCCGTGATCTGATCCTGGGTCAGCATTCCCCCGAAGCCGGGCATCCTGCCGCCACCCTGACCTTGTTCGCCGTAGCGCTTGCCGTACTCACTGCCTGCGGTGATGAAGGCGATCATGTCTTCTTGGTTCGGGAACTGTCGGATCGTCGAGCCACCCGTGAGGCTTGGCCCGAAGGCGCCACCGCCGGTGATCTGCGGCTCGCCATACGACCAACCCTTGGTGTGGCAACGGGCGCAGGAGTATGCACCCGCACCGAGGTCGAGGTTGAACAGCGCCTCGCCGAGCGATCCGTAGGTGCCGATGTCGACGAGTCGCTCGGCCTCGGCCTGAATCTCGTCCTGGTTCTTCTTCGGCAGTGTGCCACCGTCGCACATGGTGGCTTCGTCGTCGGGCGACGCGCAGTTCTCGCGCGGTATCTGGATGCTCTTCAGGTAGTCGAGCACCGTCTGGATCTGTTGTTCGTTCATCGGGCCGCCACCTACGAGACCCCACGCCGACATCGGCGAGAACGGTCGCCCGTAGTTGAGGATGAAGCGCACCTCTTCCTCGCTGTAGCGGAGGTAGACGTTGTTGATGGCGGGCGCCTTCCAGTTGACGGCTTTCACTTCACCGGTCTTCGGATCGGTGACGGCGAACGACGCGACGCCGCCGCCGCCGTTCATGCCGCCGTGACAGCCGGCGCAGTTGAAGCCGCCATCCGCCGTGGCGGCGAAGAGTCGCCCACCCCAGTACTCGAACTTGTGTTCGAAGTCCTTCTCCGCACCGGCTTGGCGACCGGGTTCGAGGATCCAGTACAGCGGCAGCACCACGGTGATCACGGCGAGGAAGGCCAGGCCGAGCAACTGGGTGCGCTCGAGTTTCTTGCCCTCCAGCGTCTCGTCGTCGTAGTAGGGCTTGCGGTTCGCGGCCAGCTCGATCTCCGAACCGATCTCGGCGCGGCTCGAACGGATGTTGAAAAAGGCGTAGAGAATCCAGCCGCCGATGGCGACGACCAGGGTGATCCAGGCAAGCGTCGTGGTGACGTCGGCAAAGAGAGGAGTCATGGGTTCAGTGACCGCCCGCTCCGACGCAATGCGGGCCTTCGGCTTCCTGACCGGTGGTGTTCGTGCCGATCGAAGGCCCGCCGAACACGGCCGCCGTGTCGATCACCACGTTGCCGTTGTTGATCGAGACGGCGAAGCGGTCCATTCCGCGCGGGGCCGGACCGCCCTTCTTCTCACCGACCCGGTTGAACTGCGAACCGTGGCACGGGCATTCGAACCATTGCGACGTCGCACAGTTCGGTACGCGACATCCGAGGTGCGGACACTTCTGGTACAGCGCGACGATACCGGACGACATGCCGGCGAACACCGGTGCCTGCGACGCGTAGACAACCTCTGCCTTGGACAGTGATTCCGTCGGGTACTCGGTCAGCCAGGCGCGGGCCTCGGGCAGGTAGAGGAAGCCCTTGTTCGCACGGATTCCGGCGACGATGTCGTCGAGTTTGCCGGCACTGATCTTGGAGCCGAACCCGCCCTCCGCACCCTTCCAGAGGAAGCCGATGACCGCAGCGCCGAACCCACCGAGACCGGCGCTCATCAAGGTGACGGTGGCACGGTTGAAGAACTGCCGACGCGACACGCCGAGCACCTCGGGGTCCGGCGGCGAGAACGGTGCGACGGCCGCGCTCCGGGGCACGGCGAGCGCAGTGCTGCGCGCGGCGACGGCCTCGCGTTCGAACTCCCGCCCGGTCGGTCCGGTGGCGGCGGCCTCGTCGCGCGACTTGGTCTCGCGGGAGAGCACGCCGGTCGACTCCTTGCGTCGCGCCGCCGTGACGACGACGACGATTGCAAGGACGATGATGACTGCAATGGTGGTGATGAGTGTGGTGTTCATGGTTTAGAGCTCGAAGAAGATCCCGTCACGCCACGGGAACGTGAAGTTGTAGCCGGGTCCCCGGAAGAACGAACTGATGATCACGAGCACCGCCCAGAACATCATGTGGACGGTCATCAGGCTGGTGATGAACTTGCGATCCTCGGGCTTGTTCGACGCGTTGCGGTCGAGGTACGGCGCGAAGATGAGGAGGATGATTCCCATCCCGGGGATGGTGACGCCGGCGATCATCGGGTGGAACATCGTGAGCAGTTCCTGGAGGCCCATGAAGTACCACGGGGCCTTCGACGGGTTGGGGGTGGCATTGAAGTTGGCGGCCTGCAGGAGCGGCGCGTTGACGAACCACGAGAACATGAAGGTGAAGGCCGTGCACGCGAGGGCTGCGACGAACTCGATGGAGAGCAAGTGCGGCCACACGTGCACCTTGTCGACCGGAACGGCCTTGACGTCCTGGATCGAGCCCGACTTCACCACGGTGAGCAGACGCTGTGTGTGTCCGCCCGGACCGGCACCGACCGGCACGCCGGCGGCGCTCGGCGCGGCAACAACGGGTGCGGCCGGCGAGTCCTTCACGGCGACGCCACCGGAGCGGGCGGCTTTACTGCGCTCGAGGAGCTCCGACGGAATCCGTGATGCGCCTTCCGCGGCCGCGTCGCCGCCGGTGGACTCCGACTTGTCGCGGGCGGCCTTCGCCCGCTTGAGGAGGTGTTCCGGTATCTCGGTCATCGTCGCACCCGTCCTTTGCTCACAACGGTCCTGAGATTCCGCCGTCCTTGCGGACGCGCCAGAAGTGGATGGCGAGGAAGATCACGGTTACGAACGGGAACAGCAGCACGTGGAGCACGTACCAACGCAACAGGGTTTCTGCGCCGATCTCCGTTCCACCGAGCAACACGAACCGAACCTGCGACCCGATGATCGGTGAGTACCCCATCATGTTGGTTCCCACCGCGACCGCCCAGAGCGCCAACTGGTCCCATGGCAACAGGTAGCCGGTGAACGACAACAACAGTGTGAGGGTGAGGAGGATGACGCCGACCACCCAGTTGAACTCGCGCGGGGCCTTGTAGGCACCGTGGTAGAAGACGCGCGCCATGTGCAGGAACACCGACAGCACCATGAGGTGCGCACCCCAGCGGTGCATGTTGC
>JBIJCI010000071.1:0-5670 GCA_044344715.1 Ilumatobacteraceae bacterium
GCAACGCCTGCGCGGGTTCGTCGGTCGCGCCAACGGTGGCATGGTCGTGCACCTCGGCGTGATCCTCATCTGCGTGGCGCTCGCCGCATCCAACTCCTTCACCCGCAGCCAGGAAATCGACCTCGTCACGGGTCGTGTCGCCACGTTCGCCGGTCACACCTTCGAGCTGGTCGACATCGAGGAACGTAGCGACGACCGCAGCCAGTCGGTGCGGGCGCTCGTCAGCATCGACGGTGGTCAGGCCTACGCACCGGCGATCACCAAGTTCACCCGCATCGGCATGAACGTCGGCACCCCGTCGGTGCGCACCTCGTTCACGCACGACATCTACCTCACGCTCGAGCCGCCGGTCCGGCAGGACTCCGGCCAGGCCCGCATCAAGGTGTTCATCAAGCCGATGATCCTGTGGTTGTGGGTGGGCATGTACGTGATGGCCGGGGGCACGCTGCTCGCCGTGTTGCCCGGGCGCCGCCGCAACGGGCGCGACGAGAACGAGATCCGCGACCAGGTGATCAGCGCGTGAAGACGGCCCGCATCGGTGCGATGGCGGTGGCCGTCGTGGTGGCCGCGCTCATCGGGGTGCTGCTGGTGAGCGACGGCGACGCCGACACCGGGGCACGCTCGCCGCTCCTCGGCCAGCCGGCACCCGCCATCGTCACCACCACCATCGACGACCAACCCTTCGACCTCGCCCGGCGCAAGGGTTCGTGGGTGGTGTTCAACTTCTTCAACTCCACCTGCGTGCCGTGCATCGCCGAGCACCCGTCGCTGGTGCGCTTCGCGACCGCCGAGGCGGCGCGCACGGATGGTGCCGAGTTCTACACCGTGGTCAACGACGACTCCGACGACGCGGTGCGCGACTTCTTCCTGGCCAACGACGGCGACTGGCCCAAGTTGCGCGACACCGACGGCGCCATCGCCGTCGCATTCGGTGTGGCCAAGGTGCCAGAAACCTGGATCATCGACCCCAACGGGTTCGTGCGGCTGCGCATCCTCGGCGCGGTAACCGACGGCGTGCTCGAGGAACAGCTGGCCAACCTGCGGGCGGCGCAGTAATGACGACCGTCGCCGACCGCAGGAACCTCCGCCGCATCGCATGGATCGCCACGCTCGTTGCGGGCATCGCGCTGCTCGCATTCGGCACGGTGCGCGATACGGGGCCGCTCACCCAGCAGGAGCGCATCGACGTGATCACCAAGCGCATCGCCTGCCCCACCTGCGACGGCGAGAGCGTGTTCGTGTCGCGTGCCGCCGCCGCGCAGGCCATCCGTGCCGAGGTCGCACGCCAGGTTGGCGACGGCGTGAAGACCGACGACCAGATCGTCGCCTACGTTGCCGACCGTTTCGGAGGGCAGGTGTTGCTGGTGCCGCGGGGGAGTGGCCTCGAAGCACTCATCTGGGTGTTGCCGGTGGTGTTGGCGGCTGCATTGGTTGGCGTGCTCGTCACCGTGTTCCGCCGCGGCAACGCATCGCAGTCGGTCGACGGCACTACGACGGGCCCGTCGCGTCGTCGCCCGCTCGTCGTCACGCTCATCATCGCCCTCGTGGTGGGTGTGGGTGTGGGCGTGCTGGTGGCACGGCAGTCGGGTCAGCGCCTACCGCTGCAAACCCCCACCGGTGGTATCGACGACAGCACGTCGTCGTTACTCGCGCAGGCCCGCCTGGCCGGCCCAACCGACGTTGCGTCGGCCATCGAGTTGTACGGTCGCGTGCTCGACACCGACCCCGACAACGTGGAGGCACTCACGTACCGCGCGTGGCTGATCATGTTGTCGGCCCGCCAGTTCGACGACGAGGCGTTGCAACGCCAGGCCTACGGCTCCACCATCGCCGCGCTCGGCCGGGCGATCGAACTCGACCCCGCGTACCCCGACGCCATGTGCTTCCTCGGCATCGTGGTGTACCGCGACGGTGATGATGCCGCATCGGCGAAGGACTTCCTTGATCGTTGCATCGACCGCAACCCGCCGGCCGAGGTTCGTGGCCTGGTCGAGTCACTACAGAAGGAAGTCGACGCCGCCCTCGGTGAGTGACCCCGCGACTGCTCGGCGAGTGACCCCGCGACTGCTCGGCGACTAGCCCGGGCGACTGCCCGGCCGACCGTTCGACTAGTCCACTTCTGGTGGCGGCCAGGCCAGTGCCTCCACGAAGCGTCGCGCCTCGCGCTGCAACACCCACACGCTGGCCTTGCCCCACTGCGCGGTGCCCTGTACCCGCATGCCGTCGGCGCGCAGTGCGTCGACGATGGCCGGAATCACGTCGCCGTGACTGCATAGCACCGACCGGTCGGGGAGCGACGCCAACAACCCCAGCAGTTCGCCGTGGTCGGGCTCGTGTCCGTCCACGAACTCGCCCAGCCGTTGGTCGACGTTCACCTCGGCAGCGAGCATCACCGCCAAGGGTTCCAGCGTTTCCACGCATCGCCGGTAGGGCGACGACACCAGCACGGTGGGCGACACCGCCGCCAACCGGGTGGCCAACTCGGCGGCCTGCCGGCGACCCGCGTTGGTGAGCGGACGATCGACGTCGTCGCCGTCGAATTCGCTGCGCGACCCCGCCTTGGCATGTCGAACCAGGTACAACGGCACCGCGGCAAGTTAGTCGCCCAAGGTGAACAAATCGGGGTCGCGAACCGCCCACCTAGGCTTTGCCCATGCCGAGCACGGCGAAGCCAGCCAGCACGGCCACACCCCTTCTGGTCGACTCGTTCGGCCGCACCGTCCGCGACCTGCGTATCTCGGTCACCGACCGCTGCAACTTCCGCTGCACCTACTGCATGCCTGAAGAGGGCATGACCTGGCTGCCCCGTACCGACGTGCTCACGTATGAGGAATTGCACCGTGTGGCCCGCATCTGCGTGGAGCGCTTCGGGGTCGACGGCATCCGCCTCACGGGTGGCGAACCCACGGTGCGTGCCCATCTGCCGGTGCTCATCGACAAGCTGGCCTCGCTCACGGTGCCCGCAACCGCCGATTCGCCCCGCGCCGGTCAACCCGTCGACGTGGCCCTCACCACCAACGGCGCCACGCTCGCCCTCGTGGTCGACGACCTGCGCCGCGCCGGGCTCTCGCGCATCAACGTGAGCCTCGACACGCTGCAACGCGACAAGTTCCGTCGCATCACCAAGCGCGACGAGCTGCACTCGGTGCTCGAGGGCATCGACGCCGCCGTCGAAGCGGGCCTGCAACCGGTCAAGGTGAACGCCGTGGTGCAGCGCGGCGTGAACGACGACGAGATCGTGGCGCTCGCCGCCTTCGGCCGCGAGAAACGGGTGGAGGTCCGCTTCATCGAGTTCATGCCCCTCGACGCACAGGGCCACTGGATGAGCGACGCCGTCGTCGGCCAGGACGAGATCGTCGCCACGATCCACAACGTGTTCCCGCTCGAGCAACTACCCGCCCGTGGTGCGGCCCCCGCCGACCGCTGGCGCTACCTCGACGGCAACGGCACCGTGGGCGTCATCCCCACCGTCACGAAGCCCTTCTGCGGTGATTGCGACCGTGTGCGCCTCACCGCCGACGGACAATTCCGCACGTGCCTGTTTGCCACCGACGAGTTCGACGTGCGGGCGCTGTTGCGCAACGGTGCGAGCGACGACGACATCGAGGCGCTGTTGCGCCGCGCGGTGGGGGAGAAGTGGGCCGGGCACCGCATCGGTCAGGTGAGTTTCGTGCGACCGCGCCGCTCGATGAGCCAGATCGGCGGATGAAACGTATGAAACGTATGAAACGTATGACACGGATGAGCACATGAGCGACCCGCAGTTCTCGCACCTCGACCCGCTCGGTCGCGCACGCATGGTGGATGTGACCCCCAAGGAACCCACGCACCGCCGCGCCGTCGCCCGCTGCAAGGTGTTCATGCAGCCCTCCACCACCGCCGCCATCGCCAACCGCGAGGTGAAGAAGGGCGACGTGCTCGCCGTTGCCCGCGTGGCCGGCATCCAGGCCGCCAAGCGCACGAGCGACATGATCCCGCTGTGCCATCCGCTCCTCATCGGGTCGGTCACCATCAACTTCGAGATCGGCGACACGTTCGTTGCCATCGAGTGCCACGTCGACACCATCGATCGCACCGGGGTGGAGATGGAAGCGCTGCACGCCTGCTCGGTGGCCGCCCTCACCGTCTACGACATGTGCAAAAGTGCGGATCGGGAGATGGTGATCGGCGAGCTCACCCTGTGGGAGAAGTCGGGCGGCCGCCAGGGTACGTACCGTCGCTCAGCCCCCTAACGTCTGCGCGGGCCCAGGCCGCAGCCCCGACCTATAACCCAACTACGTCCGTACCTTAGGTCGGCGCTGTCATCAAATCGTCATAGGATGGGACAGCCGTATGAGCAATCTGATCCTGCTGCTCGTTGCCGCCGCCTGGGCCGCCGTTCTGGTGCCCCCGCTGGTGCGTTCACGCGTTCGTAACTCGCCGGCCTCGTCGGTCAGCAACTTCCGTCGTCAACTTTCCTCCCTGCAGCGGGACGGTCGTCCGATTCCGCGCGCCGGGCAGAACCCGCTCTCCCCGCTGCGCGACGCCGCCCGCCCGTTTGCCCCGGCTGCCCGGGCCGTCGGTCGCCCCTTGCGCCAGGTCGGCAATGCAACCTCGTCGATGGTGCGCCCCCGCGGCACCCGCCAGCACGCCCGCTTCGAGGGCGAGTACTTCGAGCGCGAAATGCAGCGCCGCCGCCGCGCAAACTGGCTGTTCGGACTCGCCGGTTCGGCCGGGCTGTCGCTGCTGTTTGCCGTAACCATGCGCGAGATGTTCTTCGTGTGGACGTTCACGATCTCGGCCCTGGCCCTCGGCGCCTACTGCTACCTGTTGGTGCAGTGGCGGGTGCGTCGCGATCACGAGCGTTACCGTCGCCAGTTCCGCCGCGTCGCCTAGCCCGGTTCGCGTCGCTACACCCAGTTCGTCCGCCAGCCCGGGCGGTAGCGTGTTCGCCCGCGGGGCTGTAGCTCAGTTGGTAGAGCGGTACGTTCGCAATGTACAGGCCAGGGGTTCAATTCCCCTCAGCTCCACAAGTTCGCCGAGGGATTGACCCGTTGCCGAAGGTGGCGTGCCCGCATGCGCCGCAGCCGCTGCCGCATCGTGCGGAGTGGCGAACGCCACGCTTCGTCGGCGAGACTCATGGGCGCCGCTTCGGGCGGCGAGGGGGACCTCATGACGACGCCAGCAGCAGGTCTCGGGTGGTTTGAGGCCATCGGGGCAGCCACCGGATCGGGCCAGATCTTCGAGTTGGTTGATGCCGACATCCGCGGAGTAAAGACCCAAGTATTCAAGAACGCTCCGGCGAACTTGGCCCAGGTGTTTGCCATGGCCCGCAACCACGGCGACAAGCCTTTCCTCGTCTACGAAGACGAGACGATCACGTTCGCGCAGGCAATGGACCGCGTCGATGCGCTCGCGCACACGCTCGTTGCTCGCTATGGCGTGAAGAAGGGCGACCGCGTGGCCGTGGCGATGCGCAACTACCCGGAGTGGTGCATGTCGTTCGCCGCGATCCTCTCCGTCGGCGGTATCTCGGTGTCAATGAACTCGTGGTGGAAAGAAGAAGAGATGGACTACGCGCTGCGCGACTGTGGCGCAAAGGTGCTCATCTGCGACGACGAGCGCTATACAACCGGCAAGGCCACCTGCGCCGCTCTCGGTGTGAAGGTGTTGATCGTTCGTTCGAAGCAG
>JBIJCI010000027.1:0-20931 GCA_044344715.1 Ilumatobacteraceae bacterium
GCCTTCGTGGCCGCTACGAAGTGACGTTCACCGCCATCGACGTTCGGGGTCGCCGCCGCGGCACCTGGAGTTCGGGAACCATCCTCGTCAGCTAGCGGTCGGCGGCTAATCGCCGACTACCCGCCCAGGCGGGTGGCGGTTACTCGCCGACTACTCGCCCAGGCGGGTGGCGGTTACTCGTCGACTACTCGCCGGCCCACTCGGCCGAGGGGATACCGCTGCACGTCTCTGCAAGGTAGGTGAGCATCGGGGCGATCATCGTCTCGGGGGCCACCAGCGTGGTCTGCGTGCTCGCGTAGCCCGCCGGGGGAATCCCGTTGATCTGGTAGCCGGCGTTCACCATGCAGGCAGCCAGCGCCTCCACGTCGGGGACGTTACGCCGAAGTCCGGGTGCCGCAGCCAGCGTCTGCGAGAGGAATGCCGTCACCATCCGGTAGGTAGCCGAGGCATCTCCGACCGCCGGGTCGCCGGCAGGAACGGTCGACGGACTCGCGACGCCAGCGGTGGTATCCGTCGGTTCGTCGGACCTCGCACCCGACCCGCCCCCGCACGACACCAGCAGGCAGGCCGCTGCGCAGGCGAGGAAGCGTCGCACGTCAGCCGACGTAGTGCTTGTCGGCGATGTTGAGTGCTTCGTCGATGATGGCCAGGCCGGCACGCAGGTCGGCTTCGCTGGTGGTGCACGGAGGCACCACGTGGATGCGGTTGAAGTGCGTGAACGGCCACAGACCCTGCTGCTTGCAGAAGGCGACGATCTCGGCCATCGGTTTGGCATCGGCACCCGCGGCGTTGAACGGCACGTACGGCTGGCGCGTGTCGCGGTTGCGCACCAGTTCGATCGCCCAGAACATGCCGAGGCCGCGCACGTCGCCGACCGACGGGTGCTTGTCCTTCAGACGGTCGAGTTCCGGTGCAACGACGTGTTCGGCCATCTTGCGAACGTGCTCGAGCACCTTTTCTTCCTTGAAGATGTTGATCGACGCCACGGCCGCCGCGCAAGCGAGCGGGTGGCCCATGTAGGTGAGTCCGCCGGGGTAGACGCGCTCCTTGAACGTGTCGGCGATCTTCTGACTGATCACCACGCCGCCGAGCGGCACGTACCCGGAGTTGACGCCCTTGGCGAAGCAGATGAGGTCGGGGGTGACGTGCCACTTGTTGACGGCGAACCATTCGCCGCAGCGGCCGAAGCCCGCCATCACCTCGTCGCACATCATGACGATGCCGTACTTGGTGCACAGGTCGCGCACACCCTGCAGGTAACCCTCGGGCGGCACGAGGATGCCGTTGGTGCCGACGACGGTCTCGAGGCCGATCATCGCCACGGTGTGCGGGCCCTCGACCATCAGCACGTCCTCGAGGTGCTGCAGTGCGCGCTCGCACTCTTCCTTCTCGTTCGACGAGTGGAACGCCGAGCGGTACGGGTACGGGCCCCAGAACTTCACGGCACCCGATGCACCGGTTTCGTTGGGCCAGCGGCGCGGATCGCCGGTGAGGGCGATGGCCCCCGACGTGGAGCCGTGGTACGAGCGGTACATCGTCAGCACCTTGTGCCGGCCGGTGTGCAGCTTGGCCAGGCGCACGGCGTTCTCCGCCGCTTCGGCGCCGCCGTTGGTGAAAAACACCATGTTCAGGTCGCCGGGTGCCACCTCGGCGATGAGCCGTGCGGCCTCGCTGCGCATCTCGTTGGCGTGGAACGGGGCGATCGTGCACATCTTGGCGGCGTAGTCCTGGATGGCCTTCACCAACTTGGGGTGCTGGTGGCCGATGTTGACGTTGACCAGCTGGCTGGAGAAGTCGAGGAACTTCCTGCCGTCGGCGTCCCAGAAGTACGAGCCCTCGGCCTTGACGACGTCGACCGGATCGATCAGGCCCTGTGCCGACCAGGAGTGGAACACGTGCTTGCGGTCGTCGAGGTACGCCTTTGACTTCTCGTTTGCCATGCAACGAGCCTAGTTCTGGGCCGAGTCAGGGGTGCAGCCCGCGCAGCTGGTGCGCGTCGGCGAGCGCCTTCACGCCGAGCACGATTGCAGCCTCCCGGTACGTGAGTTGGTTCTCGGTCGAGAACGAGTGCAGTCGCTTGAACACCGCGCGCATGGTGCCGACCACGGAGGCGTTCACCTCGTCCTCGTCCCACTGCAGGTGGGCGTAGTTCTGGCATTGCTCGAGGTACGAGCACGTCACGCCACCGGCGTTGGCGTAGATGTCCGGCACCACGATCACGCCGCGACTCGCGAGCACCTCGTCGGCGGCCGGTGTGAGCGGGCCGTTGGCTCCCTCGATCACGTACTTGGCGGTCATCTTGACGGCTTCGTCGCCGTCGACCGCGCCGCCGAGCGCGCACGGCATCGCGATGTCGGAGGGAAGCGCGAACACCTCGGTGGAGCGCTCCGCGCCGTGGGCCACCACCTCGCCGATGCCTGCCTCGACCACGCTCGTGGCACCGGCCTGCATCGCCCTCACGAGGGCCTGCACGTCGAGGCCCTTACCGTTGGCGATCACACCGCCCATGTCGGCCACACCGACGATCTTCGCGCCCCACCCGGAGGCCAGTCGCGCCGCCCACATGCCCACGTTGCCGAACCCCTGCACCACGATCCGTTTTCCTTCGAGCGACGTGCCATTGGCCTGGCACACCAGCGATGCCGCCTCGACCACACCGCGACCCGTCGCCGAGTCGCGTCCGAGCGAACCGCCGAGCGCGAGCGGCTTGCCCGTCACCACGCCGGGCACCGCGTGCCCGATGCCGATCGAGTACTGGTCCATCACCCAGGCCATGACCTGGGCGTTGGTGCCCACGTCGGGTGCCGGCACGTCCTTATCGGGTCCGAGGAAGGCGAAGATCTCCGACACGTACCTGCGGGTCACGCGTTCGAGCTCGCGCTCGCTGAGCAGTTTCGGGTCGATCGCCACGCCACCCTTGGCTCCTCCGAGCGGCAGGTTCATGAGCGCGGTCTTGAGCGACATGGCAACGGCGAGCGAGACGGTTTCGTCGCGGTTGACCGCCGGGTGGTAGCGGATACCGCCCTTTGCCGGACCACGGGTGATGTTGTGCTGCACCCGCCAGCCGGTGAAGCGAACTCGCGTACCGTCGTCACGCCGGACGGGAATCGACACCTCGAGCACGCGCCGCGGGGCGATCAGCGTCTCGATGACCCCGTCCTCCAGCTTCAGCCAGCGGCCCGCCTCGCGCATGCGGTACTCGATCGACTCGAGCGATTTGTCGTGCGGGTGTTCGGGTGTGGTCATGCGGGGGAGTCGGCGACGCCGTTGTCGCCTTGACGAAATGTTAGGCGATACAGAGAAAACATTGCGGAAACACGTACCTCACAGACGGGAAACCTTGGTGATTTACGGTCCTACCCAGCAGAGCCAGCGTCGTCTCCGCGATACCACGACAACTCACCGCCCGCCGGTGACACACGAAGGAGACAACCGTGAAACTATTCAAGAAGCGCCTCGGCCTGGCCGCCGCGGTCGGCAGTCTCGGAGCGATCGCCCTGCCGGCGATTGCCATGGCTGCCGACGATGCACCACCGAGCCTCGAGGACTTGCAGTCGCTGGTGCCCAGCCTGCAGGTCACGCTCGACAACGTGTTCATCCTCGTTGCGACGGCACTGGTCATCTTCATGCACGCGGGCTTCGTGCTGGTCGAGGCCGGGCTCACCCGCGCCAAGAACGCCGGAAACATCGTGATGAAGAACTTCGTCAACGTAGCCATCGGCATCGTGGCGTTCTACCTCGTCGGTTATGCGATCGCCTTCGGCGGCGCCCTCGACGGCCTCGGGGCGTACATCGGTGGTGGTGGCTGGCTGATCGGCGATGGCGCCTTCGCCTACGGCAACCTCACGCCGTTCACGTTCTTCATCTTCCAGGCGGCCTTCGCTGCTACCGCAGCCACGATCGTGTCGGGGGCGATGGCCGAGCGCACGAAGTTCATCGGCTACGTGACGTACGCGGTCGTGATGACCGCCGTCATCTATCCGATCGTCGTGCGTTGGCAGTGGGGTGGCGGCTGGCTGTACCAGTTGTCGACGCCGTTCCACGACTTCGCGGGTTCCACCATCGTGCACATGACCGGCGGCGTTGCCGCATTCGCCGCGGCACGGGCGCTCGGACCGCGACTCGGTCGCTACGGTGCCGACGGCAAGCCACGGGCGATTCCCGGCCACTCGATTCCGTTCGCCATCATCGGCTGCCTGATCCTGTTCGTCGGCTGGTTCGGCTTCAACGGTGGTTCGTGGCTCGGTGCCGACCCCATCGTCGGTCGTATCGCCACCACCACGATGATCGCGGCCGGTGCCGGTGCGGTTGTCGCGGCACTCCTCACCAAGTTGCAGAACGGCAAGACCGATGTGGCGATGACCGGTAACGGCCTGCTCGCCGGATTGGTCGGCATCACCGCCGGCTGCTTCGCGGTCACCACGGTGGGCTCGCTCATCATCGGTGCCGTGAGCGGCGTGCTCGTGGTGTACGCGGTTGCGTTCTTCGACAGGATCAAGATCGACGACCCGGTCGGCGCCATCTCCGTGCACGGCGTCTGCGGTGCGTTCGGCACCATCGCGGTGGGTCTCTTCTCCAACGAGGACGTCGAAGGCGTGGTGAAGAAGGGTCTCTTCTACGGGGGTGGCACCGACCAGCTGGTATCGCAGCTCATCGGCGTGGTGGCGGTTGCCGCATTCGTGCTGGTCACCTCGGTGGTCCTGTTCGCCGTCATCAAGGCCACCGTCGGTCTGCGCGTATCGGAACAGGAAGAGCGCGAGGGCCTCGACGTGCACGAGCACGGTTCACCGGGCTACGGCAGCGACCGGGCAATGGCGTAATCGGGAAACTCAAGAGAGAAACAAGGAGCAACCACATGAAACTCATCACTGCAATCGTCAAACCGTTCAAGCTCGACGACGTGAAGGACGCCCTCAAGGCGGCCAACGTCACCGGTATCACCGTCACCGAAGTGCGCGGGTTCGGTCGGCAGGGTGGTCACGTCGAGACGTACCGCGGCGCCGAATACAAGGTCGATCTCATCCCCAAGGTTCGCCTGGAGATGGTGGTCGACGATGCCGTCGCTGACGGCGTGGTCGAGGTGATCGTGAAGAGCGCCGGCACCGGCAAGATCGGCGACGGCAAGGTCTGGATCACCGAGGTGTCGCGAGTGGTGCGCATCCGCACCGGCGAAGAAGGTCGCGACGCGATTTAGCGGAGCGACCCGATGTTGCGTAGGGACGCGATCTAGCGCTTCTGCTGGCGTCGCTCGCGACGTGCCGCGCGCTTGGCCTCCTGATCGGGGCCCGAGGCTCGCGGTGTCGTCGTGGGCGTCGCCGCAGCGGGGATCGCGAAACGCTCGTCTTCGTTGACGAGCCGCCTGAACCCACCGAGTGCCACCGAGTACTGCACGGCCATGAGCCGAACGGCATCGAGGCCGAACTTCTCGATCGCCGACGGGATGAGCGACTGCAGTTCGTCGAACGAAGGGTCGTCGCTCGCATCCCCCAGCGTGTCGACGAAGAATTCCGTGCACGGCTCGCTGAGCAGCACACCCACATCGATCACCGACTTGCGTGCCACCATGCCGTTGCGAACGGCCCCTGCCAGCGTTGCGGCGTCGTCGTAGGCACCGCGGCGCAGACCGACGGCACGTGCAAACGGGTCGCGCAACGAGTCGGGGAGTGCGAGCACCAGGGCAGTCAGCGACTCGTCGGTCACCGTGGCAAGCACGGCGACGTAACGACGTTCGACGATGATCTGGTCCCGCGCCAGGTTCATGGGCACGAGCGATTCACCTCATCTCAGATGAACGGTAGATGGCGGGGTGTACCCCGCATCGGATCAACCGATGACTTTTACGTTGTGCGCTTCGACACCCTTGCGACCCTGGCCGAGTTCGAACTCGACCTGCTGGCCCGCGAGGAGGGTGCGGCGCCCGGTGCCTTCGATGTTGGAGAAGTGGACGAAGACATCCTGATCGCCATCGCGAGAGATGAATCCGAAACCCTTCTCGTCATTGAAGAACTTGACGGTACCGGTTGGCATGACTGCTCATTTCTTTGCTTGTACTGACCCACCGACTGGTGTGTCGGATGTCCACACTATCCACCGAAGTGCGGAAGCGGTAGTCCGAGCGTCGGATTCTTTGGTTCGACGGTCGACATGACGAGAAAAAGGGAGTGGCAGCTATTCCTCCATCAGCGCATGCATCTCCCGTACCCGTATCGGCTGGCCCGATCCGGTGCGCAGGTTGGGCAACTGTCCGGACGCGCCGGTATTGGTTCTCCAGGTGATCTCCCACACCACGTCGAGGCGGGCCCGATACACCCCGTTGGGTCGGTCGAACGACGGGTCGAGGTACTCGTAGTTGCAGTCGGACGCGGCCATCGACGCGGCCAGGGGCACCCATGCCCAGCCCGGCCCGTCGCATTCCACGATGTTGTTGGGGCGGTCCCCCGGTTGGAACCGCAGCGTCGATGGTGTGGCCGTCGTGGTAACCGAGAGCATGCCGCGCGGTGTGGGTACCGAGGCGGTGACCGACACGGGTCGCCAGAGCACCGGATTCACCCAGAACCATGTCGGGGTCTTCACCAGTCCGTCGAACGGCGCCGGGGAGTATCCGTCATCGATGGTCGGCACCAGGTCGCGCATCACGCTGCGTGCGGTTTCGGCAACGCTCGCGTTCGTGACGTCGGGCAGCCAGACGAGTGTGGACTCGTCGTCGCGCACGCACTCGTAGAGCCGCCAGGTGGTGTCGTCCCGCTCGCGCACGAGGAGACCCGGACTGATGCCGAGTTTGTACGCGCCCGATGGCAGCATCCACGTACAGCGCTGCAGTGACCGATCGTCGTCGAACGAGATGCCGGCGTAGATGTGTTCGCCGTCGACACCGGCATCCAGACCGCGTGCAATCTGGGGGCTGAGCGCCGTCACCGCCACCACGGTGAGGATGATGGTGGCGACAGCCGCGAGCGCCGTGCGCGTGGAACTATGTCGTCGCACGAAGCGGTGTCGTCTCGCCACGATGTACCGACTCATGGCGTGCAGAACCTGGCGACGGGTGAGCGACGATCGACGTACCTCGACCACAGTGTCCACGAACCGTCCACCCGTGCCAGCGTCCACTCCACGCGTCGCGTCCAGATGGTGGTATCGAAGATGATGTCACCAAGCGGTGTATCGGCCATGCTCACGTCGAAGAATACGCGAGTGTCGTACTCGCACACCATGATGCGGGCCCGGTTGCCGTCGGCGAACGTGAGCGCCTCAATGTCCCATTCCAGGGTCCCCTCGCCGGGTCGGGTGCTGATCCGCTCGGCGGTGTAGTACGCCGCTGCCTCGGTCAGTCGGGCTCGTTCGGGTGAGTCGGGTGCCGTGATGGCGGCGGGGTCGCAGTCGGCAGGCTCGTGGAAGCAGGTTTGCCAGTTGGCAACGAGGGCGCTGAGTTCGGCCTCGATGGTGGCCTGCGGGTCCTTCGGCCCGGCATCGCCCGCATCACCAGCGTGATCACCGGCAACCACCGTCTCGTCGGTGACGCCCGGTCTCCCGGCATCACCGATCGGCCAATCGGTGTTCACCAACGGTTCGCCTGGCGCGTCGGGGAACGGCGATGCACCGGCGTCCGAGTCGAAGCTGAGTCGCGACGATGCGGCACACCCCGACAGCAGGGTGACCACGGCGAGGGCGAACCCCAGCGCGGTGAGGGTGCGATGACGGGGCTGCCTTCGGGGCATCTGTGGCTCCTTGTCGGGTGTGACGGTCGATGGTTCGGCCCGTAATGGCACCGACGTGGAACCATTCAGGACTCTGCCAGGTGTGTGCACCCGGGTGCCCAACGGTGAAGCACGGTTACCGAACGGTACGTTCGCCCGGCAGTGGCGTTACACCCGCTCGGTAGCCTTCCTAAACCCCTGAAATGCACGAACACCCCGATCTCCCCGCCGAACAGGCCCATATCGACCGGGCCTACGAGAGCCTGGTGAAGGCCCGCGAGCAGGCGCTGGCCATCCGCAACCTCACCACCGGCCAGACCGGGGGCACCTTCCAGGAGCGCTACGAACGCAACTACTTCGACGAGAAGTTGGTGCAGATGCTGAACGACCTCGACATCGGCGATGCGGCGCTGGCGTTCGGCCGCATCGACCGCACCCCCGACGGCGATGGTGCAGTCGAGGCATTCCACATCGGGCGTCTCGCGGTGCCCGACACCGACAACAACCAGCTGATCGTCGACTGGCGTGCCCCGATCGCCGAGCCCTTCTATCGCGCCACCGGTCGCGACACCATGCAGCTCGTTCGCCGCCGCCACTTCATGATGGACGGTCGCTCGATCGAGGCGATCGAGGACGAACTCTTCGGCGAGAACCACCTCGGCATCGGCAAGGACGACGGGCTCGACCAGCCGCAGTTGCGCGGCCAGAGCACGCTGCTCTCCGCCCTGCGCAAGGGTCGTAGCGGTCAGCTGGGCGACATCGTCGCCACCATCCAGGCCGAGCAGGACGTCATCATCCGGGCACCGAACAAGGGCGTGCTGGTGGTGCAGGGCGGCCCGGGCACCGGCAAGACGGTGGTGGCACTGCACCGCGCCGCATACCTTCTCTATACGCACCGGTTTCCGTTGGCCGATCAGGGGGTGCTGGTCATCGGGCCCAACCGTGTGTTCCTTCGCTACATCGAACGGGTCTTGCCGTCGCTCGGCGAGTCGGGCGTGCGCGAGGCGGTGCTCTCCGACCTGGTCGGCAACGTGCGGTTCGGTGCGGTCGATTCGGCGCTCACGCGTCGCGTTAAGGGCGACCTGCGCATGGTCGAGGTGCTGAAGCGTGCCATCCGCCAGCGTCAACGCACCATCAACTCCGAATTCTCCCTACCGTTCGGCGGCAGCGTGCTGCGTCTCAGCCCCAAGATGGTCTCCCGCGTGGTCAACGAAGCCCGCCGGCGCACCAAGCGCCACAACGAACTGTGCCGCGCGGTCGAGGGTGAGCTCGTCGCAATGCTCATGCCGTCGATGCGCGACCAGGATCACACGCTGGCCACCGCCCGAACACGGCTGCGCGAGTTCCCCGAGTTCCGCGCGCTCATGTTCGCCGTGTGGCCCTCGCTCTCGGCCCACGAGCTCCTGCACGACCTGTTCGGATCCAAGGCGTTGCTGCGTTCCGCCGGCCGCGACATCCTCACCGACGACGAGATTGCCGCGCTCTACCGCCCGCGCGCCGAGTCGCTCGCTGCGGCACGGTTCAGCGACGCCGACGCTGCGTTGCTCGACGAGGCCCGCAGCCTCCTCGGCCCCAAGCCGCGCAAGGGCGGTGCGGTGGAGGCGTCCGACGACATCGAGACCTACGGCCACATCGTGGTCGACGAAGTGCAGGACCTCACCCCGATGCAGTTGCAGATGGTCGCCCGTCGTTCGCTCAACGGTGCGATGACGGTGGTCGGTGACATCGCGCAGGCCACCGGGCCCTTCGCCCCGTCGGATTGGCGCGACGTGCTTGCACTCCTGCCCAAGAACCGCGACGCCAAGGTGGCCGAGTTGTCGGTGGGCTACCGCATTCCGCGCCAGATCATGGAGTTCGCCGGTCGACTGCTCGCCACCGCGGCGCCCGGACAAACGCCGCCCACCGCCGTACGCGAGGGCGACCACGAGCCGCGCATCGTCAACGCCACCGCCGCGTCGCTCGCCGCCACCGTTGCAGCCGAGGCTCGCACGCTCGTTACCGAGCTTGCCGGTGGTCGTGTGGCGGTGGTGTGCCCCGACGACACGGTCGATCAGATGGCCGTCGCGCTCGACGCTGCCGGTCTCGCCTACGGTCGCGCGGGTGAGAGTGCGCTCGAGGCGATGCTCACCATCGTCCCGGTCGGCGTGGTGAAGGGACTGGAGATGGACGGCGTGATCGTCGTCGAGCCGACCGCGATGTACGATTCGCCCGACGTGGGGCCGCGCGGTGTGTACGTGGCGCTCACGCGACCCACGCAACGGTTGGTGGTGGTGCACTCGCGCGAGTTGCCACGCGAACTTCGTAACTGAAACCCCGTAGCTAGCCCCGCACCTCGAGCGACGCGATCGCCAGACGCAGGAAGTTCAGCGCCTTGCTCGCATCGGCCGGTCGGTTGCGTTCCACCGAACTTCGTGCGAGGTCGATCACCCGCCGCAGGTCGTAGGTGATCTGGTCGGCCAGCTCGCCGAAGGTGGCGAAGATCAACGGCTCGGCATTGGCCCACGCCTCGTTGATGCGGGCCAGGTGTGCGCGCGCCGCCGGCTTGTCGCCGTCGAACGTGGCCCGGCTCAGCGCCTCGGTTTCGTCGCGCAACACGCCGATCAGCGTGTCGAGGTCCTCACCGGCCAGCGACTCGGGCGGCAGCGTCGACTCGGTGGGTGCGAGCGTGGTGTCAACGGAGTCGATGATCTCGGTGGCGCAACCGCCCACAACGGCCGTGCCCGCGATGAGCATTGCGAGGAAACGGGTGCCGAGTCGCATCACCGACTACAGCGTGACGAGCAGGCGGGTTCCGACGAACGGGGTGAGCGTTACCGCGCGGTCGGTGGAGTCGTGAACGATCATGCTCACCGAGTTGCTGTCGCGGCCGGTGAGCGTGCACTGCCGGCCCGGCACGATGCGGTGCGTCTCGAGTTCGGCGAGAGCGCCGTCGGCCTCCTCCACCTCCTCGGGGATCCGCACGAGCGTGAACCGCGTACCCACGCTCACCTTCTCGAGAGGTGTCGTGGTCACCCGCATCGGTGCAGCGCCGGGGATCGGGTTGCCGTGCGGGCAGGTGGACGGGTTGCCCAGCAGCCGGGTGAGACCGGCTTCAACCTCGGGGCTGATCACGTGCTCCCACCGGCAGGCCTCGTGGTGGGCCTGGGTCCAGGTGAGTCCGAGCACGTCGATGAGGAAGCGCTCGGCCAAGCGGTGATGCCGCACGACTCGGGTGGCCAGCTCCTCACCGGCCGGGGCGAGGGCGAGGCTCGAGGCGTGCACCTTCACGAGCCCGGCGGCCTCCATGCGCTTCACCATCTCCGACACCGAGGCCCGCGACACGTTCAGCCGCTCGGCGATGCGGGCCTGGATGATCTCGGCGTTGTCCTCGCGCATCTCGAAGATGCACTCGCAGTATTCCTCGAATGCCGGATGGTGCTCGCCGGCCGTCTGCATGGCGCTCAGCGTACCCATCGGCCCACCCGGTGGGTACTCTTCGGCGGTGGCCAACGACGCGGTGATCGAGCGGTTTTCGCCCGCGGTTCGGGCATGGTTCACGGCGTCGTTCCCCGCGGCGACCAGCGCACAATCCCAGGGGTTCGCCCGCATCCTCGACGGCGACCACACCCTCATCTCTGCTCCCACCGGGAGCGGAAAGACCCTCGCTGCCTTCCTTGCCGCCATCGACCGTCTGGTGTCGCTCGACGCCAACGAGGCTTCCACCACGCGGGTGCTCTACGTGTCGCCGCTGCGTGCGCTCGCCTTCGACGTGGAGAAGAACCTCCGCGCACCGATCGTCGGCATCCGGCACGCCGCCGAGCGGCTCGGCACCGCGTTCCGCGAACCCACGGTGGCCATGCGCACCGGCGACACGAGCGCCCGCGACCGCCAGCGCATGGTGCGCAACCCGCCCGACATCCTCATCACCACGCCCGAGAGCCTCTACCTCATGCTCACGTCGGCGGCGCGCAGCATGCTGGCCAACGTCGACACGGTGATCATCGACGAGATCCACGCGGTGGCCGCCACCAAACGCGGCGCACACCTTGCGCTGTCGCTGGAGCGGTTGGAGGAACTCGCGCACCGCCCGCCGCAGCGCATCGGGCTCTCCGCCACCCAGCGTCCGCTGGAGGAGGTGGCCCGCTTCCTCGGCGGCTTCCGTGACGGTGCACCACGACCGGTTTCCGTCGTCGACGCTGGCGCACGCAAGACCCTCGAGGTCGAGGTGGTGGTGCCGGTGGAGGACATGGGTGGGATCGGCAAGGTCACCCACGAGTTGCGCAGCGGCCCGGCCACCGCCGCGGCGGTGGAGCGTCGTACCAGCATCTGGCCGAGCATCACGCCGCGCATCCTCGAGCTGGTGCAGCAGCACCGCAGCACCATCATCTTCTGCAACGCGCGCCGCGGCGCCGAGCGGCTCGCCGCACAACTCAACGAACTGGCCGTCGACCTCGGTCTCGTGGCGGAGGGCGGCGGCGATTTCGTGAAGGCGCACCACGGTTCGCTGGCCCGCGAGCAACGCATCGTGATCGAGGACCAACTGAAGCGCGGACAACTGCGCGCCATCGTGGCCACCAGCAGCCTCGAGCTCGGCATCGACATGGGGGCGGTCGACCTCGTCATCCAGGTGGAGTCGCCGGGTGCGGTGAGTCGCGGCCTGCAGCGCATCGGCCGCGCGGGTCACGCCGTCGGTGCGCCGAGCCGCGGAAAGGTGTTCCCCAAGCACCGCCACGACCTGCTCGAGGTGGCGGTGGTGGCCGAACGCATGCTGGCCGCCGACATCGAACCCACGCGCTACCTGCGCAACCCACTCGACGTGCTGGCGCAACACATCGTGGCGCACGTGGCCATGCACCCCGACGTCACCGTCGCCGCGCTCACCGCCATGGTGCGCCGCTGCGCCAACTTCGCCGAGTTGTCCGACGAGGTGCGCAACAACGTGCTCGACCTCCTCGCCGGTCGGTATCCGAGCGAGGAGTTCCGCGACCTGAAGCCGCGCATCGTGTGGGACCGCATCGCCGACACCCTGCGTGCCCGCGACGGCGCGCAACGACTGGCCGTCACCAACGGCGGCACCATCCCCGACCGCGGGCTGTTCGGCGTGTTCCTGCCCGACGGCACGCGGGTGGGCGAACTCGACGAGGAGATGGTGTACGAAACTCGGCCCGGTGAAACCTTCATCCTCGGTGCCTCCACGTGGCGCATAGAAGACGTGTCGTTCGACCGGGTGATCGTCAACCCTGCACCGGGCGAGCCGGGCAAGATGCCGTACTGGCACGGCGACCGGCTCGGTCGGCCGCTCGAACTGGGCCGTGCGGTGGGCCGGTTCCTGCGCACCATCCGCGACGAACAAGTGGAGTCACAAGAGAGGGCGGAGGCCACGCTCGAGTCGCGCCACTGCCTCGACCGTCTGGCTGCGCGCAACCTTCTGGCCTACGTCTCCGAGCAGGTCGAGGCCACCGGCACGCTGCCCGACGACCGCACCATCGTGATCGAACGCTTCCGTGACGAGATCGGCGACTGGCGCATCTGCATCCACTCGCCCTTCGGCACGCCGGTGCACGCGCCGTGGGCCATCGCCCTCGAGCACCGGCTGCTCGAACGGCTCGGCATCCCGGTGGAAACCATGTACGGCGACGACGGCATCGTGTTGCGCCTGCCCGAGGCGGTCGACCGCGTGCCGGTCGACGACCTGCTCATCGACCCCGACGAGATCACCGAGCTGCTCGTGGCCGCGGTGCCGCAAACCTCGCTGTTTGCCGCCCGCTTCCGCGAGTGCTCGGCCCGTGCCTTGTTGTTGCCCCGGCGCCGCCCCGACCAACGAACGCCGCTGTGGCAGCAGCGTCAGCGTGCCGCCGACCTGCTGGCGGTGGCGGCCAAGTACCCCACGTTCCCGATGCTCCTGGAAACCAGTCGCGAGTGCCTGCAGGACGTGTTCGACGTGCCGGCGTTGCGCGACGTGTTGTCGGGCCTTCGCTCGCGGGCCATCCGCCTGGTGAGCGTCGACACGCCCAAGGCCTCGCCGTTCGCCCAGAGCCTGCTCTTCAACTGGATTGCCGCGTACATGTACGAGGGCGACGCACCGCTCGCCGAGCGCCGGGCCGCCGCGCTGGCGCTCGACCGCGACCTGCTCGACGACCTGCTCGGCTCGGAGGAGTTGCGCGAGCTGCTCGACGGCGACGTGCTCGTCGACGTGGAACTCGAGCTGCAGCACCTCGCCGAGTCGCGCCGGGCCCGCAACGCCGACGAGGTGCACGACGTGTTGCGCCGCGTGGGCGACCTCACGCTGGAGGAGTTGTCGTTGCGCGTCGATGGCGATGCGTCGGCCATGGTGGACGCACTCGTCGCGCAACGTCGCGCGATCGACGTGGCGGTGGCGGGCGAGCGACGTTTCATCGCCGCCGAGGATGCCGCGCGGTACCGCGACGCCATCGGTTGCGCGCTGCCGCTCGGCCTGCCCCAGGCCTTCACCGACCCGGTCGATGCACCGCTCGTCGAACTGGTTGCGCGTTACGCGCGTACACACGCCCCGTTCGTCACCCGCGATCCCGCGCAGCGCTTCGGCGTGTCGGGCGAGCGTGTGGCGGTGGCCCTCGCCCAACTCGAGGCCGCGCACCGTGCGGTGCGCGGCGAGTTCCGCCCGTTCGGCACCGAGCGCGAGTGGTGCGACGTCGAGGTACTGCGGCTCATCCGTCGTCGTTCGCTCGCCAAGTTGCGCAAGGAGGTGGAGCCGGTCGACCAGCAGACCTTCGCCCGGTTCCTCGTCGAGTGGCACGGCATCGACGCCCCGTCGCACGGCAGTGAGGCGCTGGTCGAGGCCATCGCCTCGTTGTCGGGGTCCGCACTCGTGGCCTCCACGCTGGAAACCGACCTGTTGCCGTTGCGCGTGCGGGGGTACCGCGCCGCCCTGCTCGACGAACTGTGCACCAGCGGCGAGGTGGTGTGGGTGGGCGCCGGTGCGCTCGGCGGAAACGACGGCCGCATACGCCTGTTCTTCGCCGATCAGTTGGCGTCGCTCCTGCCTGCGCTCGAATCCGCCGAGGCCCCGCAGGGTGGCGTGCACGACCAGGTGCGAGCCGCGCTCGCCGAACGGGGTGCAAGTTTCTGGCCGCAGTTGCGGGCCGCGGTTCGCGGGGCCACCGACGCCGAACTGCTCGCCGCACTGTGGGACTTGGTGTGGGCCGGCGAGGTCACCAACGATTCGCTCAACCCGCTGCGGGCCGTCCTGCACGGTGCACGCAGCGGCAAGACCGCCCGACCGGTTGCCGCCACGCCCGGCACCCGCCGCGCGGCGGCCCGCCTGGTGCGCCCGCGTCACGTGCGCGGTGGCACCAGCACGCGGCTCGGCCCGCCCGCCGCGCAGGGCCGCTTCAGCCTCGTGCGTCAACTGGTCGACCGCGAAGTGGGCACCACCGAGGCGGTGCACGCGCTGGCGATGCAGTTGCTCGAGCGCCACGGTGTGCTCACCCGCGAGGCGGTCCTCGCCGAGGGTGTACGCGGCGGGTTCGCCGGTGTGTACGGCGTGCTGAAGGCGCTGGAGGAGCGGGGCACGGTTCGCCGCGGCTACTTCGTCGACGGCCTCGGTGCCGCACAGTTCGCCGTGCCCGGCGCCATCGACCGTCTGCGTGCCTGCAAGGAGCCGCACCTGTCGGCCGACGACGACGCACCGGTCGTTGCCGTGCTCGCTGCCACCGACCCGGCGCAGCCCTACGGCGCCACGCTCGACTGGCCCGCCACCACCGGTCGGCCGTCACGCAGCGCGGGCGCGTTGTGCTTCCTCGTGCGCGGGCACGTGCTCGGTTGGTTCGACGTGCGCAGCCACCACCTCGTCACCTTCGAGCGCACGCTCGAGCCGGGTGCGTTCGCCGCGCTCGCGGAGTCGCTCGGTCAACTCGCAAAGGACGGCCGTGCCAAGTCGGTGGAGGTGCGCAAGGTCAACGGTGCGTCGCACGACGACGCGTCACCGGCAACGGTGGAAGTCGCGGCACTGCTCGAGCAGCACGGTTTCGTGCGCGGCTACCGCGGGCTCGTGTTGCGCGACTAGCGCTGCACGCCGCGCAACCCCGACCACGCGAGGTTCGCCAGTTGCGCACCCACCACCTGCGGGTCGAAGGTCTCGCCGTTCCACACCAGGTGGCGGCTCAAGCCCTCCGACATGCCCACCAACGCGTAGGCCAGTCGTCGCTGGTGTTGCGGGTCGAGTCCGGCATCGATCAACGGTGCGATCGACTCGGCCACCGACTTCTCCACGTTGCGCACCGCCGCGGCGAACTCTTCGTCGCTGCGCGCGTCGCCGCCGAACAGCAGCATGAACTCGTCGCGGTGCGCGGCCACCCACTCGAAGTACGCCACGATGCCGGCCTCGGTTTGGCTGCGGCCGTCGCGCGCGTTGTGCGTGGCCTTGCCGATCGCCTCCATCATCCCGGCCGCCACCTCGTCGATCAACGCCAGGTACAACGCCCGCTTCGAGTCGAAGTGCTGGTACAGCACCGGCTTGGTCACACCCACTGATGCGGCGACGTCGTTCATCGACGTGTCGTGGAAGCCCTTGGCGGCGAACTCGTGCAACGCCACGGCGAGGATCTGCGTGCGTCGTTCGGCGGCCGGCAGACGCAGGCTCACGCGTCGGCCGACTTCTTGGCCGCCTCGGCGGCGTCCTCGCGGCGTGCGGCGCGGATGCCGTAGGTGATCACGATGCTCGGTGCGAGGATCACCGACCCCAGCACCAGCGACACACCGCTCACCAGGTGCATGAACGAGGTGTAGTCGGTCCACAATCCCGCGAAGAAGGCCACGGTCGACAATGCCCACATCCCGTACCCGGTGCGCGACGCGATCTTGTTCAGTCGGTCGATGCGGTCGCGCCGTTCGGCGACGTCGTCGGTGCCCATGGAACGACCGTCAATCTAGGCTGAAGCCCTATTGAGCGCGTAGAGGTGCCCACGACCACGCCGAACCACACGGCCGGCACTGCGGCAATCGTGCTCACCGACGCGGTGGTTGCCCTCGGCGGCTTCCCGGCCCTCGCCGGTGCGAACCTCACCGTGCACGACGGCGAACTGGTCGCTCTCCGCGGCGCCAACGGCACCGGCAAATCCACGTTGCTGCGGTTGTGCGCCGGTCTCGCCCCGCTCGCCCGGGGTTCTGCCCGGGTGCTCGACGTGGATCTCGCCGCCGATCGTGCCTCGGTGCGCCGCCACGTCGGCCTGCTCGGGCACAAGAACGGCCTCTACGGCGACCTCACCGCGCGCGAGAACGTGCGGTTCACCGCGCGGCTCGTCGGCGCCGACGACCGTGACGTCGATGCTGCACTGCACCGGTTGGGCATCGATGATCGCGTCGCATCCACCCGTGCCCGGTCGTTGTCGGCGGGGCAGCGTCGTCGCACCGCGCTCGCCTCGCTCGTGGTGCGCCGTGCGCGGGTGTGGCTGCTCGACGAGCCGCACGCCGGGCTCGACGCCGCGGCACGCGACGAACTCGACGGCATCCTCGCCGACGCCACACGCGCGGGTGCCACCGTGCTCTACACCACGCACGAACTGGACCGCACCGGTCGCAGCGTGCCGCGCACCGTCACGCTCGCCGGCGGCGTGGTATCGCGCGACGAGCCGGCGCGCACCAACGGGACGGCGCGATGAGGCAAGCGTTCGCCGTCGCCCGCAAGGACCTCCTCATCGAGTGGCGTGCGCGCCTGCTCCTCGTGCGCGTCGCACCGTTCGCGCTGCTCGTGCTGGTGCTCTTTGCCGTGGCACTCGACAGCGAGCCGCTGCTCCTGCGCGCCGCCGCCGGGCTCGTGTGGCTGGCGGCACTCTTTGCGTCGCTGCTCATCGTGCAGCGCTCCTTCGACGTCGAGTCCGACGATGGCGCGCTCGACGTGCTGCACACCGGCACGGTCGAGCCACAGCAGGTGTTCTTCGGCAAGGCGATCGCCGCGTTCGTGCAATTGGTTGTGCTGGCCACGATGCTCGTGGTGGGTGCCGTGGTGCTCTACGGGGCCAGCGTCGACGGCGGGGCAGTGGTGTTGTTGGTCACGGTGGTGGTGTGCGCGGCGGGCGGCCTCGCCAGCGTGGGTACTCTCTATGGCGCCGTGGTTGCGAACATGAACGGGCGCGATTCGCTCCTGCCGCTCCTTGCCATGCCCGTGCTTGCTCCTCTATTGATCGGTGCCGCGCGGGCCACCGAGGCCTCATTCGGCAGCCAGACCATCGAGCTGGCCGACGGCTGGGCCTGGGTGGCACTCCTCTTCGTCTTCGCCGTTACCTTCACCGCCGCCGGCGCCGCCGCGTTCGGTCCGCTCACCGAGTCGGAGTCGTGAGATGACCGGCGCCACCGGCAACACCAGCGCCACCGGCAACACCAGCGCCACCGGCACGCTCGCCACCCGCGTCATCGGCGCCCTCGCCGTCGTGATCACCGCCTGGGTGGTGGTCAGCGCGTTCTTCGTCACCCCGCCCGACGTGCAGCAGGGCGAGTCGGTGCGCATCATGTACGCACACGTGCCAACCGCCTGGGTGGCGTACCTCGCCTTCGTCACCACCGCGGTGTGCTCGGGCATCTCGCTGGCGCGACGCCACCGCACGCTCGGCTTCGACCGCGTGGCCGGTGCCTCGGCCGAGGTGGGAGTGCTGTTCATGGCGATGACGCTCGTTACCGGCGGCCTGTGGGGCCGCCTCACCTGGGGCACGTTCTGGCAGTGGGATCCGCGCCTCACCACCACGCTGTTCCTCTTCGTCACCTACGTCGGCTACCTCGCCGTGCGCAACATCGACGCGGATCCGCAGCGCCGCGCCAAGCGCAGCGCTGTGCTGGCCCTCTTGGCCGTGCTCGAGATTCCGCTCGTGCACTTCTCGGTGGTGCTGTGGCGTTCGCTGCACCAGGAGGCCAGCGTGCTCAACACTGACGGCGACGTGCGGCTCGACGACACGATGCTCTTCACGTTGTTCTCGGGCGTGGTGGGCTTCACGCTCATCTTCGTGTGGCTGGTCATGCACCGCCAGCGCCTCGCTGCCCTGCGCGACATGCAACACGGCGTGGGGCTCGACACGGCCATCGCGGCACGGCGCGCCGAGTCGCAACCAACCGCCGAGGCAACGGTCTGACCATGGACGACATCGGCTTCATCCTCGCCAGCTGGCTCATCACGCTCGGTTCGATCGCCGTGCTCGCCGCGGTCACCTTGCGCCGCGCCAGGCAACTCGCCCGACGCGTGCCCGACCAGCACAAGCCGTGGCGGTAGTCGCGTCATGGAACTCACACCCCGCCCCACGCCCGATGCACCGCGCGCCAAGCGCCGCATGATGCCCGCCGTCATCGCCGGATTGGCGGTGGTGGCCGGTGTGGTGATCGTCGGGTTCTTCCTCACGTCGTCGATCGACTACTACTGCAACGTCGACGAAATCGGCGTGCGCGAGGGTTGCGACGACACGCGTCGCGTCCGCGTGCAGGGCAACGTGGACGAGGGCAGTCTCGAGGCGCGAGGCAGCCTCACCTCGTTCGTCATGTCGTTCAACGGCGTGTCGCTGCCGGTGGACTACGAGGGTGAGCCCGGCGGCATCTTCCAGGAATGCATCCCCGTGGTGGCGCACGGTCGGATCGTCGACGGCGTGCTCGTGGCCACCCGCATCGAGGTGAAGCACTCCAACGAGTACGAGGCCGCCAACGCAGAGCGCATCGAGGAAGCCGAGCAGTCGGCATGCTCCTAGCCAGCGCCACGGCCCACGTCGGCCGGGCGATCCTGCTCGTCGGGTTCCTCGCTGCGTTCTTCGGCGCGTTCGCCGCCGCCGTCGGCGCACGCCGCAACGACGCGAAGACCCTGCGGCTCGTACCGCGTTTCGTGGTGCTCGCCACCGCCGCCGCGCTCGCCGCGTTCGCGGTGATGGAGTGGGCAATGATCACCCGCGACTTCTCGCTCGAGTACGTGCAGAAGGTGGGTTCGCGCTCAACGCCCGCGCTCTACAACGTGGCCGCCGTGTGGAGCGCGCTCGAGGGCTCCATCCTCATGTGGCTCCTGGTGCTCGCCGGCTACCTCGCCGCCGCCGCGTGGTGGATGCGCAAGCGGATGGGCGAGCCGCTCGTTGCCTGGGCCATGGCGGTCATGTTCACGGTGCTCGCGTTCTTCTTCCTCCTGTCGTTCGGGCCGGCCAACCCGTTCGTCATCGGCCCGCCCGGCGTCACCGACGGCCCCGGCCCCAATCCGCTGCTGCAGAACCACATCCTCGTCATGTTCCACCCGCCGATCCTCTACCTCGGCTACGTGGGCATGACGGTGCCGTTCGCGTTCGCCCTCGCCGCGCTGATCACCGGCAAGGTGGAGGACGGCTGGCTGCACCTCACGCGCCGCTGGACGGTGGTGGCGTGGGGCTTCCTCACCTTCGGCATCGCGCTCGGCGGCTGGTGGAGCTACGAGGTGCTCGGCTGGAGCGGCGTATGGGCGTGGGATCCGGTGGAGAACGCGTCGCTGTTGCCGTGGATCACCGGCACCGCCTACATCCACTCGGTGATGGTGCAGGAGCGCCGCGGCCTGTTGCGCGTGTGGAACGTGTCGCTGCTCATCGCCACGTTCAGCCTCACCATCCTCGGCACGTTCCTCACCCGCTCGGGTGTCATCAACAGCGTGCACGCATTCTCCGAGAGCGACATCGGGCCGTGGCTCCTCGCCATGTTCGTGGTGATCGTGGCCGTGTCGCTGGTGCTGGTGTTCCTGCGCGGCGACCAACTGCGTGCCGACGGTCGCGTGGAGAGCATGTTCTCCCGCGAGGGTGCCTTCCTCGTCAACAACGTGCTGTTCGCCGTGTTCGCCTTCGTCGTGCTGCTCGGCACGGTGTTCCCGCTCGTCGTCGAGGCGTTGCAGCAACGCCAGATCGTGGTGGGCGAGCCGTTCTTCGACCAGCTCACCATCCCCATCGGGCTCACGATGTTGTTCATCATGGCGGTGGCACCCGTGCTGCCGTGGCGGCGCGACGGTCGCGACAGCGTGTCGCAGCGCCTGCTGTGGCCGGCGGTGTTCGGTGTCGTGTGCATCGCGATCTCGCTCGTGGTTGGCGCGGCGGGCATCGAGCCGCTCCTTGCCTTCGGCCTCGGTGGATTCGCCGCCGGCAGCGCGGTGCGCCACCTCTGGCGCGCGGTGCGCGTGCAACGCCTGCGCGGGTTCGTCGGTCGCGCCAACGGTGGCATGGTCGTGCACCTCGGCGTGATCCTCATCTGCGTGGCGCTCGCCGCATCCAACTCCTTCACCCGCAGCCAGGAAATCGACCTCGTC
>JBIJCI010000043.1:0-15034 GCA_044344715.1 Ilumatobacteraceae bacterium
AGACGGAAGGCCGTTTCCCATTCCACGAGATCTTCGTGGTCGAGGTGGATGAGGTCCACCCCTACATGGCACCGAGTTGGCACTTGTACCCGGAAATGAATCCGGCCGATCGTCGCGCAGCGGCGCGTCGCGCCTATGGAGTGTGACGTCTTCGCAATACTCTGTTTGCGTGACCGTAGTGATCGCCACAGATTCACCGAGGTCTGACGATGTCCAATACGTGCTTCAGCGTCACTGGGCTTTCCTCCATGCACCAAAGCACACGGTTGACGGCCTCCTGCCACCACCGCCCGAGTCCCATCACTACTTCAACACCGAGGGGCTCCTCGCGCCGCACGTCTCGTTTTTCAGCGCCCGTGACTACGGTTCCGTGGTGGCAGTTGGGGCAATAGCGGAGATCGGGCAGGGTCACGGCGAGATCAAGTCGATGCACACCGTTGCCGAACGACGCGGTGAAGGTTTCGGGCGATTGATGCTCGAGCACCTGATTGATGTCGCGCGTCAGCGCAGTTATGTGCGAGTGAGCCTGGAGACAGGTTCAATGTCCGACTTCGCGCCGGCGCATGCTCTGTACCGTGCCCTCGGGTTCGTTGAGTGCGAAGCCTTCGGCTCATACGAACCGAGCATCTACAGTACGTTCATGACCAGGGAAGTTGAACGTGTTCGTTAGCCACGCCTCATGAGGCCGATCGCTCGGCCGCTAGCCATCACGATCGATTGTCACGATCCGGCCCGTCTGGTTGACTTCTGGCGCCAGCTCGTTGGTGGAGAGCTCGTAGTCGACTCACCGGACGACTATCAAGTGCTTGCGAATGTTCCTTCTCTCGGGATGATTGGGTTTCGGAAAGTTCCGGAGGCAAAGCAATTGAAGAATCGCGTGCATATTGATCTGGAAGTACCGGACATCGAGGCGGCGGTTGAATCGAGCAGCCGGATCGGCGCAAAGAGACTTGGTGTCGTCCACGAGGAACCGACGAATTTCTTCCAAGTGATGACCGACCCCGAGGGAAACGAATTCTGCTTCATCTTCCTCAAGTAGTCCCGTATTCAGGACAGACGTCGCCGGATCATCGAACGTCACACTCTTATGTTTCGTGCCATGAAGCAGTGTCAAAGTTGCGGCATGCCGCTACAAACCAAGAAGAGCGGCGACTGTCGTGGATCAGAACGGGACGGCAGCAAATCCGACAAATGGTGCTCGCTGTGTTATGCCGACGGCAGGTTCGTCAACCCCGATTTGTCGCTCCCGCAGATGACCGCAATAGTCGACGACGCACTCAGGCGTGAGAAGATGTGGTTCCCTCTCCGGTATCTGGCCAAGCAACAGTTACCGAGGCTCGAACGCTGGCGTTGAAGCCGACACGATAGGAATAGTTCGTACGGAGCGCCATTTGTACAAGAATGGGATGATGGCTGTCGTGGACCGCAGCACAGAATTGCAGGCATCTGCCGATGTCGTGTGGGCGGCAGTGAAAACTCCCACGGCATTTCGACGTGTGACTCGCGGATTGCTCGTGATGCCGGCCATACGACGTCGCAGCGACACGTGGCGCGAAGGCGAGACGGTAGTTGGTTGGGTCCTTCTCTTTGGTCTCATTCCGTTCTCTCGGCACCACTTGCACATCCACCGGATCGACGACTCGCTGCGCACGCTGAGCAGCCGCGAACGAGGCGGCTTGTTGAAGCGATGGAACCACGACATCATCGTCACGCCGCTGGGTGAAGGGCGCAGCAAGTACCGTGACCGTATCGACATTGACGCCGGCATCTTCACACAATTCGTAATGCTCTACGCCAAGTGGTTCTATGCCATGCGGCAGCGTCGTTGGCGTGTACTGGCAATGGAACTTGGGTAGTTGGATGGCTGGCCGCGAAGAAACTGAGCGGGTTCTGCGCGAGTACGCGCGCGCCTGGCTGTCTTCCGATCTGGAGAAAGTGTTGGCGTCGTATCACGACGACATCGAACTGCATTACATGGGGGAGAGCCCCCTCGCCGGCACGCACAAGGGTCGTGATGCTGCGTTCTCGGCACTCGGCCAAGCGTCGGTTCGCACGTCTCGCAAGTTGATCGCCGTCGAGGACGTGCTCGTCGGCGAAACGCTCGGGGCACTGATAGCGGTAGAAGAACTCGGCGACCCACCACGGCATGTTCGACGCGTGTTGCTGTATCGAGTGCAGGACGAGAAGCTGCGCGAGTGCTGGCTCTTCGACGAAGATCAACGATTCGTCGACCGCCTCTGGTCGAAGGAAGGATAGAAACGTGCTGGAGATGCGAACCGTTTGCGAACGGTGCCATGCGGCGCTCACCGATGCCGGCGACGCGGTCATCTGCAGCTTTGAGTGCACGTTCTGTGCGAAATGCGGCAGCAAGATGGCACATCGTTGCCCGAATTGCAGTGGTGAACTCGTCGCCCGACCACGACGGGCCGGTGCGTGACGTGATCATTCCCGACGGCAAGAACTGGACATGGGTGCTCGGACGTGCGTGCCCCGACTGCGGGTTCTCTGCTGGCACGTTCGACGTGGCAAACACCGGTGCGGCGGTGCGCGACCTTGCAACGCGCTGGACCGCTGTACTGGACCGTGCCGATGTGTCGCGGCGACCAAACACGACCACCTGGTCGCCGCTCGAGTACGGGTGCCACGTCCGCGACGTATTTCGCATCTTCGACCGCCGGCTGGCGATGATGATCGAGCAGGTCGACCCGCATTTCGATAACTGGGACCAGGACAAGACGGCGATCGACGACGACTACGCGTCCCAGCAAGCGAGCGTCGTCAGCGGCGAGTTGGCGGCTGCTGCCGCGCGACTCGCTGACCGCTTCGACTCGGTGCAGGCCGACCAGTGGCAGCGCCGCGGGTTTCGCAGTGACGGCTCGACGTTCACCGTGCGAACGATCGCCCAATATCTGTTGCACGACCCCGTACATCATCTCTGGGACGTCGGTGCCGACGTCCCTGCGTACTGACTCAGCGTTCTTTTACGCTTCCGCCCCACGCGAGCACCATGCTCGGTAGCGCCGCCGCGATGAAGAGCAACAAGCCGCCACCGAAGAAGAACGAATCGGGCGTGAACGGTGACGGCTTCGACGGTGAATCTCCGGCTGATTCACCGATGCCGCTCATCAGCCCGAAGGCGAAGAACATGAGCAGAGTCAGCAAGAAGTATGCGATACGGTACGACCCGTTTCGCAGAGCAATCTGGCGTTCATCGAGTAGGTCGTCCGGCGCATCTGCGATCACGCGCACCGACCCGCGAACGAGCAGGTAGGCGGACAAGAGGAGCACGAACCACCACGAGAAGAGGGAACCACCGAAACCGAGGTTCCAACTGAGGTCGAGGGCACCAAGAATGCAGAGAGCCCACGATGCAACGTTCAGCACCACCGCCGTCCGCTGGCCACGCTGCGAGAGCAGCCAGCGGTACTTCGTCGCATAGTCGGGCGCCATCGCCCTGGTGACTTCGCTGCTGAAAACGCCTTCCTTCCAGTAGAACTTGCCGAGCCTCCCGGTCGCATCGACGGGCCAGCCGACGTATCGCTTGACCCGGTGGTCGTTGTATTTGCGAACCACCCACACGGCGCGGGCGAGGAGCGCAATTGCGAGGAGTGTCCAGACGATCGTCTGAATGCTGTCTTGGTTCATTTGTCGTGCTCCTTCTTCTTGTGGAACGGGGCCAGGGCAAAGATGTCGTGCACGTCCGTTCTCAGCACGCGGGCGAGCGTCAGCGCAAGCGAGAGGCTCGGGCTGTACTCGCCTCGCTCGATGTAACCGATCGTTTGGTAGTGCACGTCGGCTGCTTCGGCGAGTTCGGTTCGCGTGAGCCCGCGCGCTTCACGCACCTCTTCGAGGCGGTTGTGCACCGGGGTCTCGTCTCTTGACTTCCTACCCACGACTCACAGCATAATTGCTATGTAGTATTAATGCAACAATTAATCTGCGTCTTCCGACCGAAGTCGGCCGACGACTCTCAGCCGTTGAAATGCCGCGCGCCGCGGGCCAGCAGCCACACGCCGGTGGCAAGGAACCACAGTTGCACGATGGTGACGGTCGCCGTAAGTGTCGGTCCGAGATCGACCTCGAACAACTCGACGGCGCTCAATACCAGCGCAATCGCGGAAACCACGCCACCGATGGCAATCCAGCGGGGGATGACGCTCGAGCGCAGCAGCCCGACGGAGAGGAACCCGATCGAGATCGCCGCGAACAGCCCGACCCCGAGCACTTCGCCGATCGTGCCGCCGTACGAGTTCAGCGCCTCGTAGACGCTGGTGACGGCGAATCGCTGCGAGTCGTCACTGGCCGCGTTGTACGAATCCGCGAGCTCGGGCATGGGGCCGAGCCAGCGGACGATGCCGATGCTGCGGGCGATCGCCGATGCGACGGCGAAACCGACGACCAGGCGGCGGACGCCGACTGTGAGGTCACGTTCGACGAGTCGCGCGAGCAGCACGATGGTGACCGCGAAGAGCGCCGAGTACAGCAGGTAGGCGAAGTATCCGAAGCGCACCGCGCCTTCGTTTTCGGCCAGTCTCGGCAGCGCGATGGACGCCGGATCGTCGAGGCTGGCTGGCCAGTCGACGGCGGCTCCAAGCACGAAGGTCGGTACGAAGATCAAGAGCCCTTGTACGACCGACGTCCAGCCTGCGCCGCGGACGGGCAGACCATGTGTCGCGGTGTCGTTGTTCATCGGTTTCCTCCTGGGGGTGTTGGTTGCTCAGTGATGGTGATTGTTGCGCCACCACTCGACGGTGGACTCGAGAGAGTCGGCCAACGGCGTGGCGTGGTCGCCGAACGTCGTCGCGTACGACGAGTGGTCGACGACGAAGTCCTCCTCGAACTCATAGAGCATCTCGATCGACTCCTTGGCGGGCGGGATGAAGAGCCCGGCGAGGCGGAGCTGGAACTTGGTGCGCGTCACCGACTTGGGCTCGACACCCATGATCGACGCCGTCAACTCGAGGAACGCTTTGGTGCTGATCGCCGGCGCATTGGGCACGTGCCAAGCCCGACCGAGCGAACGACCGTCGAGCGCGAGCCGCACCAGCGCCTCGCCGAAGTCGACCACGTAGGTGTACGTGTGGAGGGCATTCGGGTTGCCGAACAGCTCGGCCTTCTTGCCGTGCAGCAGGGGATCGAAGAACCGTTCGCCGACGACCGATGCGGCGGCATGCGGCCCGAAGAAGTCAGACGCACGTCCGGCAGTGACCTTCAGTCGTCCGGCCTCGTGCTCGGCCTCGAGGGCGCGCCACAAGTCGGCGCGCGTCCTGCCCTTGCGCGTCGAGGCGACGAGCGGCAGCGACTCGTTGAGCGGTCCGGCGACCGGACCGTAGCCGTAGAGGTTCTCGATCGCGACGAGCACGGCATCGGTTCCGCGCACGGCACGAACGACGCTGTCCTGCAGCGCCGGAAACTCTTCGGGCCAGCGGTGATACTCGGGTTGCGACGCTTGGTACACGGCCGCCGAGCCGGCGACGATCTTCGCCAAGTTGTCGCTGTCTCGCACGTCGGCGGTCACTGAATGCGCACCGGGAACCTCGGTGCCGCGTCGGCTGACGACGACAGCGTCGATGCCGCGCGACGAAAGCGCCCCAACAATCGCATGGGCCACCGGGCCTGCTCCGAGGACGACGTGCCGGGTCATGCGTTTGCCTCCGAGGAGACGACCGGTTTGCGTGCGGGCAAGAAGCGCCAGGCGAGAAGCGAGCCGAGGATCGCCACGATGCCGACGGTCGTGCAGGCCACTTGGAACCCGTCGAGGAACGAGAGACCCGCGGCCTCGCGAATCGCCCCAGACAGCATGGGATCGCCGACCTGCTCGGACACTGCGAATGCGGCACCGACGGACTCTTCGGCCGCCGACACCGCTGCTTCAGGCAGTGCGAAGGGAGTGAGCAGGTCAACAATCTTGGGGCCGTAGGTGGTGGCGAAGATGCTGCCGATGATCGCGACTCCGAGCGTGCCGCCGACCTCGCGGCTGGTGTCGTTGATCGCCGAGCCGACGCCTGCCATCTCGCGGGGCAGCGAACCCATCACCGACTCGGACGCGGGGCTCGTGACGAGCGATAGCCCGCAGGCCATCAGCACCATGCTTCCGATGACCGGGCCGAAATACGACGAATCAATCTCGAACGTACCCGCCCAGATCTGTGCGATACCCATGAACAGCAAGCCGACGGGCACCACGCGCTTCGGCCCGAACCGCAGCGCCAGGCGGGCGGCGAACGGAGCGGTGACTCCCGCACCGAACGCGAACGGCAGCGTGCGCAGGCCCGACTCGAGCGGGTCGTAGCCGCGCACGAACTGGAAGTACTGGGTGACGAGGAACGTGAACCCGAACAGCGAGAAGAACGCGATCAGGATCGACGAGGTCGCCGCCGTCACGCGCATGTCGCGGAACACGCGTACGTCGAGCAGGGGGTGCTCGGCGGTGCGCTCGCGCCAGATGAAGGCAGCCGTCAGGACGGCGGCACCCACGAACCCGGCGATCGAGGCCGTGCTCGTCCAGCCGCGGTGGGGGCCCTCGATGATCGTGTAGACGAGCAGCGACACGAACGAGATGGAGAGCAGGAACCCCGCGATGTCGAGTTGCTCGGCGTTCGGGTCCTTCGATTCGGGCACGAAGACCCACTGCAGGAGCAGGGCGACGATGACGATCGGGATGTTGATGAGGAACACCGAGCCCCACCAGAAGTACTCGAGCAGCAATCCGCCGGTGACGGGCCCGAACGCCACGGCGGCACCCGACACCGCCGACCACACGCCGATCGACTTCGCGCGCTCCACCGGATCGCGGAACACGTCGATGAGGATCGCGAGGGTGCTGGGAAATACGAGAGCGGCACCGATGCCCATCAGGCCGCGGCCGATGATGAGTTCCTGCGTGGTGTCGGTGAATGCCGCCCAAGCGGAGAAGACGCCGAACAGCGCCATTCCGATCTGCATCACGAGCTTGCGGCCGAATCGGTCGCCCAAGCCACCGCAAGCCAGCAGCAGCCCGGCGAACACCAGCGCGTACGAGTCGACGATCCACTGCAGGCCGCTCGTGGTGGCATCGAGCTCGCGCGCCAGCGTGGGGATCGCCACGTTGATGATGAGATTGTCGACGACGACGAGAAAGACCGAGAGGCTGAGAATCGTGAGGATCCACCATCGGCGGGCGTGCACGGTCGGATCGGGGTGGGTGGCGGTGAGAGAAGCAGTCATGTAGACAGTGTCTAGTCGCTGAACTTGATAGTGTCAAGTCGTGGCTCCGACGCTTCGCGACAAGGTCATCAAGGCGGCCGTTGCGTACATCGCCGAATCGGGACCCGAGGGGTTGTCGTTCCGCCAGATCGCGGCGGATGCCGGCGTGAGTCACCAGGCCCCGTACCACCACTTCGGGGATCGCGGCGCGGTCTTCACCGAAATCGCGCGCGAAGGCTTCGAGAAGTTCACGGAAGTAATGAGTGCTCCTGCTCGCCGCGGCGAGGACCCCGTCCTCGCCGTGCGTCTTTGCGAGCGGTACGTCGACTTCGCGATCAACGAGAAGGGGTACTTTCGCGTGATGTTCCGCGGCGACTTGTGCCAGATGGACCAGTCGCCCGAGACGCAGAAGGCCGCCGACGACGCGTTCGACACGCTGTTGACCGCCGTCCAGCAGATTCTCGGAGACTCGGCCTCGGTCGACGAGATTCGCGTCCAAGCCACCGCCATGTGGTCCGTTGCGCACGGACTGGCGACCCTGCTCGTCGACGGCCCGCTCGAGCAAAAGCTCGGAAAGGTGAGCGACCGTCGCACCATGGTGCGCGCCGTCGCGCACCGGATAATCGACGGTCTCAGGTCGTAGCGATCTCGTAGCGCAGCGCCGCCACTTGGCAGGCGCCGTCGGGGCACGTGTCGGGGTCGGTGCCGGCCATCTTGAGACTCGCCCGCTCCGCCGTGCGGCGCGAGGCGAGGTTGGTCTCGGCGATTAACGCGCGCACCGTGTGTGTGTCGGGCATGCGAGCGACGATCGAGCGCAGCACACGTAGAGCGTCCGTCGCCGCGCCGCGCCCGCGACCCCAGGGGGCAACCCAGTAGCCGACCGTTGCGACACCTTCTCGCACGTGATGAATGCCGGCCACACCGACGGGTTCGTCGGTTGCCGCCTGCATGATGACGAACACGGCCAGTTCGCCGCCGCGGTCGCTCACGAACGTTTCGGCGTGCTCCCGCGTGTACGGCCGCGGCACCATCGTCCAGCGCTGGATCTCGGCATCTTGGCAGGCACGAAAGATCCACTCGGCATCATCGGTCCGCAGCTCACGGAGTCGATGTGCGAGCAGATCGAAGTACACCTGAACGACCTGTGTTTCGTCACTGATCGCCTCACCGACCCGCGTCCAGTAGTCGTGGTGGCTTGCGCGGAAGTCGGCGGCGTTCAGGTCGCCCTCGGCCTCGGCGAGCGCGAATTCGTCCGGAACGTCGACGAAACGCGAGACGTCCACGCGGGTGACCAGCAGGGTGGCCACGTGGCTGCCATCGTTGTCGACCATGGCCAGGCACTCACCCACGTGTTCGAGGGGCTCGCCCTCCCGGGCGTAATCGTGGAGCAGTCCGGCAGTGGCGCGCTTGTTGCCGTTGACGATGAAGTCGACGAGGCGAGCACGGCTCTCGCCCGGTGTTCCGAATTCGATCGACCGCAGCGAGTCGACGACGGGGAATGTCATCGTCGACTCGCGCGTCCAGTCGACTAGCTGTTCCAGAGACTGAGCATGTCGTTGCTCAGTGACGGACCAAAGTCGCCACCGTTGGCGACCAGGGCGAAGATGAACAGCGCCGCACCGGCCATCGAGAGGTTCTTGAAGAACGCGACGGTCTCGGTTTGCTTGGCCTGCGGATCGCTCTGGGCCCAGAAGTCGTGCATCTTGAGCGCCATCGCCAGCAGCAGAACCGCCAGTACGAGAGCGCCGAGGTCGGCGTATACGCCGAGCACGACCGAGAGGGCACCGAGCACCATGAGCAAGCCCGAGAGAAGCACCGACGCCTTCGCGGCGGGAACCTTCTTGAACTGCGCGTATCCGGTCATTGCCTGGGTCTTCGTGAAGTGGTTGATGCCACTTGCGAGGAAGACGAGCGCGAAGAGCACCCGTCCGATGATCATGACGATGTCCATTCCATTTTCTCCTTGGTTGTTTGCCCGACGATTCGGACGTTTGTGACGCCTGGATGACCAGGCCTCGGTACCTTACCATACGATAGTTGCGTGCGCAACTATCAACGAGATGCAGGGGTCCAGCAAGCCGGCATCGGGAGGGTGCCACACTCGTGACCCGTTGGTTGAGCCCACTCGAGTTGCGGGCCTGGCGCGGCATCGTGCTCAACGTACGCAACGTGCTGCAGGACATAGAAGGTGACCTCGGCGGGTTCGGAATCGACGGCGGCGACTACCAGTTGCTGGCGATGCTTTCGGAGGCCCCTGATCGTCGCGTGAAGCTCTGCGACTTGGCGTCGACGCTGCGTCTCTCGAGGGGTGGCCTCACTCGTCGGCTGCAGGGAGTGCTGAAGAAGGGTCTCGTGAGGCGCGTCCGGAACGAATCGGACGGTCGTTCTGCGTACGCAGAACTCACCCCGAAGGGCTGGAGTCTGTTGAAGCGGGCGGCACCGACGCATGTGGCAAGCGTGCGCGAACGGATGATCGACCGATTGAGCAAGGAGGAGTTGTCGAACCTGGCCTCGGCATTCGAGAAGCTCGGCCCACTTCGTTAGCGTCGTTCGGATGCCGGAGATGCAGATGTTCCCACCCGAACCCGAGTACATGCGAATCCATACGCGCCGCTACGAGGTCCGCGCCTATCACATGGCCGACGACAGGCTCATGTTGCGCGGTGTGGTGGTCGACGAGAAGCCGGTCGGTCTATACATCGAGCAGGATCCGGATCCGCTGTGGATGCATCACATGATTCTCGACCTCGAGATTCACTTCCCGTCGCTCGTCATCCGGAAGGCGAACGTTACGTTCCGCGAACATCCGCACCTCGGCTGTACGAACATTGCGGACCACTACAAGAAACTCGAAGGAATGTCGATCACCCGTGGCTTCAATGCGAAGGTCAAGGAACTCTTCGCGGGCCCGCGCGCCTGCACGCACACCACCGCCCTGTTGCAGGCGATGGCCCCGGTCGCGGTGCAGAGCATGTGGTCCATGCGCGTTGCGTCGGCGCGGACGCGCGGTGTGTCGCTGGACGAAATGGGGGACGGTCCGCAGACGGCCAGTCCCGTCAATACGTGTCACATGTGGGAGGAGAACGGGGAGCTCGCCACCGCTGTTCGCGAAGGTCGCGACATCGAGATTCCACTCTCGATCTCCAAGCGACTCCGGACGCTCGGGCTCACCGACGACGTGTGGCGCGAGTGACGCCGGTACGGCGACTCACCCTCGCCGTCAGCGCACTTTTCTTCGCGAACGGTGCCGTCTACGGCAACTGGCTCCCGCGACTCCCCGAAATCAAGGACCGCCTCGGTGTCGGCAATTCCGGGCTCGCGGTGGCGCTTCTCGGAGGAGGATTCGGTGGCATCGTCGGGTCGCTGGTCGTCGGTCGGATCATGTCGCGCCATGGAAGTCGACGGCTCGTGAGAGTCTCGCTCCAGTTGCTGCCCGCCTGCATGACACTCATCGCGTTCGTCGGCGAGCCATGGATGCTGCTCGTCGTGTTGGCACTGATCGGGGTCACGGACGTGGTTGCCGACGTGGCGATCAATGCTCAAGGCGTGATCGCACAGGAGCGGTTGGGGCGCTCGATCATGAACCGCCTGCACGGTCTGTGGAGTCTCGGTTTTGCCAGCGGAACGCTGGTGGGTTCGGTGTGTGCCGGTCTTGATGTCGACCTGCGAGTGCAGGTGGTGTCGGTGGCGGTCGTACTCATCGTGCTCACGCGGGTGGTGGGTCGACACTTGGAAGCCGCCGATCCGCACCACGACGAATCGGGTGAGGCTGCACCGTCGAGACGGCACCTCGGCATCGTTGCCGTGGCCCTGGCATTCGCCGGGGCCGGTGCGATTGCGCTCGAAGGTGCGCCGAACGAGTGGGCGTCCCTGCTGATGCGCGACGAATTCGGACTCGGTTCATGGGCGGGTTTCGGCACGGTTGCATTCGGTTCCGGAATGCTGGTCGGCCGGTTCTCCGGTGATCGCGTACAGGAACGTCTCGGCTTCGACCGGATGTTCCGGTATGCGACCGTGCTGATCGTCGTCGGACTCGTCGGGGCAGTGGTGAGCGACGTTGCGGCCGTCGGATTGCTCGGGCTCTTCGTGTCGGGACTCGGACAGTCCGTGATCTTCCCGCGCCTCTACCTGGTTGCAGCCCGGATCCCCGGCCTGAGCGCGGGGGCCGGTCTCGGTGCGTTGATGGTCGGATTGCGCATCGGTGGCATGGCGACGACGCTGTCGATGGGTGCGGTTTCCGACGCCGCGAGCCTGAGGGTGTCGCTCGCGGTGGTCGGGGTGGTTGCTCTTGCGATGCTGCTGGTGTCGAATGCCGAGGTCCGTCGTCGCACGGTGTAGTACCTTTCAGCCGTGCAGATCCGCAAGTTCGTCGTGACCAGCGAGGAGATGCTCGCCGAGCAGGGTCGTGAGGTCGGTCGTACGGTGCGTCGGGCCGTTTGTAGTGCGGTCATCGCCAATCCCATGGCCGGACGGTCCGAATCGGATCTCTCGGAACTCGAGAGGATGGGAGCGGAAATCTCCGGCCAGCTCGCAGAGCGTGCGCTCGCGGCACTCGCCGTTGCACCCGGTGACGTCTCCGCGTACGGCAAGGGAGCCATCGTCGGCACGGCGGGCGAGATCGAGCACGCAGCGGCGCTGCTCCACCCCAGATTCGGTGCACCCGTTCGCAAGGTGGTGGTGAAGGGCGACGACATCATTCCGTCGACGAAGAAGATCGGCGCTCCCGGTGCCCACATCACGTTGCCGATCACGAACAAGGACGACATCTGGTCGTTCGACGAGATGGATGCGATCGACGTATGGATCCCCGACGCACCCCAGGCCAACGAGATCGTGGTGAGCGTGGCTCTCGCCGTCGGCGGACGGCCCTTCGCGCGAACGAGGAAGCCGTCGTGAGCTTCAAGGCGATGATCCTGCTCACCCGTCGCGAGGGAACGACGCACGATCAGTACGAGCAGTGGTGGCTCACCGTGCACGTACCCCTGGCAAAGCAACTACCCGGATTGCGGGGGGCCACCTTCAACGTGGTGCAGAACCCGGCCGACGGGGAGCCCGACGGCATCACGGAGTTGTGGTTCGACTCGCGTGCCGACTTCGATGCCGCCTACGCCACGGAGATCGGCAAACGGGTCGTCGCCGACTCGATGGCGAACGTCTCGAGTCGTGTCCGGCTGTTCGTCGACGAGCACCGCGTCGTCGGCTGACCGACTACGCCTCGACGCTCGTAAGGTCGGGACCCGCGACGATACGTCCGCCGAAGTGGCGGGCCGCCTGGGTGATCCAATCCTGCTCCTGTCCCGACTGCATCGCCGGCACGTAGTGCGTGAGCACGAGCGTCCCCACGTTGCAGCGTGCCGCGGTTCGTCCGGCGTCCTCCACCGTTGAGTGATAGTCGAGGATGTCGTGCAGTCGCGGGGCTTGTGCGGGGAGCATCTGCTTCATCGCGTCTACGAGATCGGGTCGCAACACCGTCTGCACGTAGATGTCGGCACCGCTGCACAGGGCATCGAGCTCGTCACAGGGAACCGTGTCACCTGCCACCACGGCGACCTTCCCGCCCGCCTCGAATCGGAAGCCGACCGTCGGCTGAACGGGACGGTGGTCGGTCCTGCCCACCGTTACCCGGACCTCACCAATCAGGAATTCGTCGCCCGGCACCACCTCGTGCACCTCGACGTGGATTCCGGGACCGGAACGAAGGTCGGCATGGTGGTCGAGCCGGTACTGCTGGTCGAGCTCCAGCATCGTGCGCAGTCCGGCGACCACCTTCTGCGTACCAACCGGACCGTAGACGTGGGTGACGATCGGATTGGGCGACATGATCCAGCGTGAGGTGACGATGTCGTTCAGGTCGCTGATGTGGTCGCTGTGCAGGTGCGTGAGCAGGATGGCCGACGCGAACGGCGGAAGGACCCCGGCTGCGGTCATCCGCATCACGCACCCGCGACCGCAGTCGACGACGATGTGCTGACCCGCGGCCTGCACGAGGGTGGAAGGACCGGCCCTGTTGGGATCCGGAATCGGGCTTCCCGTTCCGAGCAACGTCACTTTCATCCCACGAGGGTACGTCACGGACGGCCCGCCGCCGTCACCGGGGTTGGTTCCGGCTGCCTAGCATCGGCGGGCGAATGACGCACCGCCACGTTCGCCGTTTCGAGCACGAGTTCTCCGTTCGCGGTGTTCGCGAACCGGTGAGACGTCTCCTGATCGGTGATCGCTGGGTCGACGTATGGATTCCCGACCTCCGACCGAGCGGACTGATCATCGCCCACGACGGACAGAACGTCTTCGATGATCGTGCCTCCATGCATCACCAGTCGTGGGAAGCAGCACGCGCGGCCGTACGTGCGGCGCAGCGTCTCGGTGTCGCCCCGCCAGCCGTAGCAGGAGTCTGGAACGGCAGCACCGCCGAACGCCCCGCCAAGCGCGGTTTCGAGCTCGCGCCGCAGAAGGTGATCCTCGAAGGAATGGCCATCGACCCTCGCGTTGCAGGTTGGTTCGACGCAGCTCGCATGGAAGGCGACCGATACCTCGAGGAGGTCGCGGATCGAATCGTGCCCGCCGTGAAGGAGCTGCTCGCAGTCGACGTTCCCGTCGCAATGATGGGGTCGAGCATGGGCGGACTTGCAACGATCTATGCGCTCGGCGAGAGGCCGGACGTCTTCGGTTGTGGCCTCGCCTTCTCCGTGCACTGGCCGTTCGCCGGTGACCAGCTCGTCGATGGACTCGTCGACAGGCTTCCCGACCCGGGTCGGGTTCGGCTGTGGATGCAGAACGGCACCGGTGGGCTCGATGCCGCCTACGCTCCGTTCCAGCGTCGGGCCGACGCCAGGCTCGTCGCGCGTGGCTACCGGCGCCACGTCGACTTCATGTCGAGGGTGTTGCGCCGCAGCGGCCACAACGAATGGTCGTGGGCACGACGTCTTCCCGATGCAATCGCCTGGTGGCTGCGCGGTGCGTGAGCCCGGGCAGCCGTGGCTAGGCGACTACGCGAGGTGCTTCGAGAAGAAGTCGAGGATGATCTCGGCGCGTTGCACGCGGTGCACGGGAGATCCCGAACGTGACAGCTCGTGGGTCTCACCGGGAAACCGGTAGAACGTCACGTCCTTGCCGAGTAGTCGCATCGCAACGAAGAGTTCCTCGGCCTGGCTGATCGGGCAGCGAAGGTCGTCCTCGCTGTGGATGATGAGGAACGGAACGTTGATGTTGCGCACGTGGCGGATCGGTGACATGCGCACGTAGTCCGCCTCGCCATCGAGGTGGTTGGGGCCGTGCTCGACACGGAACACCGTGCCGATGTCGCTCGACCATTCCTCGGACAACATGTTGTTCACCGCGCGTTCCGAACAGATGGCCTTGAACTTCTCGCCGTGGCACCCCGCGAGCATCGTCGCCATGTAGCCGCCGTAGCTACCGCCGAGCATTCCCACACGCTTCGGGTCGCAGAACGAGTACGCAGCGACGGCGCCGTCGAGCACCGCCAGCACGTCCTTGACATCGGCGTCACCCCAGCCGGTGCCCGGTGCGACGGGGTGCTGACGCCCGAGGATCGCCTGACCCCAGGCCTGTTCGCGCCCGCTCGATCCGCGCGGGTTGCTCATTACGACCACGAATCCGGCGGCTGCCTGCATCTGCGCCTCGTCGAAGAACGTCTCGCCGTACTGCGTGTGCGGACCACCGTGCACGTTGAGCAACACGGGGTACTTCTTCGTCGGGTCGAAGTCGACCGGCTTCATGATCCACGCGTCGATCTCGGCGGGGCCACCCGTGTACGTCGAACCCGTCGGCACGGTGAAGTGCTCCCACGCCTGTGGCTTGGTTTCGGATACGAAGGTGGTTCCGAGTTCGC
>JBIJCI010000070.1:0-5722 GCA_044344715.1 Ilumatobacteraceae bacterium
GCCGTCGCTCCTTGCCGGCGACGATCGTGGACGCCTCGGTGAGCTGGTCGACTGCGCTGGCGACGAAGCCGATCGTGCCGTTCGCGGCGTGCACACCCTTTACGATGCGACGACCGGTGGTCACCCACTCGGGTGACTTCTCGCCGGTCGGATCCACTCGAACGACGTGCGCGGTGCCGCGGTCCTCGGCGTAGGCGAGGAGCGAACCGTCGTTCATCCAGATCGGCGGCACGCTTCCACCCGTGGTGGCAAACGTGCGGTCGAGCGCGCGCGACACCCATTGGCGCTTCTTGGTTGCCAGCTCGAGCACCCCGACGTGGTCGTTCTGCGGTGAGGTGAGCGGGTCGTCGAATCCGATGAATGCGACGCGCGTTCCATCCGGGGAAACCGAGGGTTGGTAGTACACGCCCTTGCGGTCGGTGAGTGCGGTGATCGATCCGTCCAGCTTCACGACGTGGAGGTCGGTCGCGAGGTCGACATCCCAGCCCTCGTGCAGCGCACCGCTGGTTACCACACCCGTCGAGTCGTGCAGCCACGACGGTGACGAGTGCTCGTACCTACCGGGGGTGAGGTTGCGCGGTGCGGCAGTGCCGTCGCTCGGCACGACATACACGTGCTGCGGTCGGTCGAACACGAAGTCCTCACCGTTGAGGCGGGTGAAGAACGTCTCGATCTTGCGTGGCGACATCCAGGAGGCGTCATCCTTCGTGTACCGCTCGTCCTGGGTACGGGAGGTGAACGCAATCCACTTGCCGCACGGCGACCACTTGATCGCCCCCACTCCATCGGGCATCGTCGCAATCGTCCGGATCTCGCCGCTCGATCCGATCGGAATGATGCACAACGTGGTCTCGCCCTTCTTCTCGCTACGACCGCTCGTGAAGGCGAGCCAGGTGCCGTCCGGCGACCAGCTCGGATTGCCATCGCGCTTCTCGCCTGCCGTCAACGGTCGCGGTGGAGTTGAGCCGTCGGAGGCCGCGAGCCACACTTGCGACCGGTACTTGTTGGCCTTGTAGTCGACCCGAGTCACGACGTAGGCGAGGTGTTTTCCGTCGGGGGAGACGGCGGGCGACGACGCTCCGATCTGGCGGCCGACGATTCTCTCGGCGAGCTCGGCGTGCTTGGACGTGGTCGGGGGATTCGTTCGTGCGGGACTGCTCATCCCGCCGACGCTAGTTGTTGCGCAGCGCGGCGTACCCGGGCTTGACGATTTCGTTGATGATCCGTAGGCGCTCTTCGAAGTGGGCGAATGCACTCTTGACCGAGTTGACGGTGATCCACTGGAAGTCGTCGAGTGTCCAGCCGAATGCCTCGGCGCACTGGACGAATTCGTGCGTCATCGACGTGTTGCTCATGAGGCGGTTGTCGGTGTTGAGGGTGACACGGAAGCGCAGGCGCCGGAGCATTCCGATCGGATGTGCGGCGATCGACGTGCAAACGCCGGTGTTCACGTTGGACGTGGGGCAGAGTTCGAGCGGCACGCGACGATCGCGGATGAACTCCGCCAGCCGTCCGAGTTGCTCGTGTCCTGGCTCGCCGGTGATGTCGTCGACGATCCTCACCCCGTGCCCGAGGCGCTCGGCTCCGCAGAACTGGAGGGCCTCCCAGATGGAGGGTAGACCGAAGGCCTCGCCGGCATGGATCGTGGAGTGGAAATTCTCCCGCTGGACCAGCTGGAATGCATCGAGGTGGCGCGTCGGCGGGTGACCAGCCTCGGCACCGGCGATGTCGAATCCCACCACGCCCTCGTCGCGGAACCGAACGGCGAGTTGTGCGATCTCCTGGCTACGGGCCGCGGTGCGCATGGCGCAGAGAATCGTGTAGATCGTGAGGTTGGTGCCGGCAGCACCGCGGCGGAAGCCCGCGAGTACGGCGCGGACGATTTCATCGAGGGTGAGCCCGGCCTCGGTGTTCAGTTCGGGTGCGAAGCGGACCTCGGCGTACACGACGTTGTCAGCGGCGAGGTCCTGGGCGCACTCGAATGCCACCCGTTCGATCGCATCACGGTGCTGCATGACCCCGACCGTGTGGGCGAAGGTCTCCAGGTACAGCACCAGGTCGTTGCGCTTCGCCCCGCGGTGGAACCACTTCTTGAGGTCGGCAACGTCGGTGGTGGGAAGCTTCGTGTAGCCGTATTCGTTGGCGAGCTCGATCACGGTCTCCGGTCGTAATCCACCGTCGAGGTGATCGTGCAGCAAGGCCTTCGGTGCACGGGCAAGCAGCTCGCGGAGCGGGGCCGACATGACGGAATTCTACGGACGATTCATCGTCTAACGTCGCTCGTGTGACGGACGAATCGCGCGTGGCGGCCAGACTTTCGGCGCTCACGCTCGAGGAGAAGTGTCGACTGTTGTCGGGCGCATCCTCGTGGCGCACCAACGGGATACCGAGGATTGGCATCCCAGCCCTCAAGATGTCGGACGGACCCAATGGCGTGCGTGGTGAGTCGCTCGGTCCGAACCGGACACCCGGTCTCAGTATCCCCACGTCGATCGTGATCGGAGCAGGCTGGGACCGCGACATTGCGCACCAGCTCGGCGTGTTGCTCGGCCGCGAGGCACGACGCAAGGCGGTGCACGTGGTGCTCGCACCCACCGTCAACCTGCACCGGACGCCCATCGGCGGACGGACGTTCGAATGTTTGAGCGAGGATCCCGAGCTGTCGGCACAGCTCGCCTGCGCGATCGTCCGCGGTGTGCAGTCGCAGGACGTTGCCGTCACCGTCAAGCACTTCGCGGGTAACGACACCGAGGTCGACCGCATGACGGTCGATGCCCGTATCGACGAGACCACGCTGCGCGAGTTTTACCTGCGTCCGTTCGAGGCCTCGGTGATCGATGCCGGGGCATGGGGCGTGATGAGCAGCTACAACAAGTTGAACGGTCACCATGCGGCGAACAACCACGAGTTGCTTCACGGGATCCTCCGCGTCGATTGGGGGTACGACGGATTCGTCGTCTCCGACTGGTTCGGCGCGCACGACACCATCGAGTCGATCCGGGCGGGCCTCGACGTTCCGATGCCGGGTCCGTCGACGATCTACGGCAAGCGTCTCGTGCGTGCCGTGCAGGATGGCAGCATCACCGAGTCGGAGGTCGACGAGCGCGTCCGAACCGTCCTGCGTCTGGTCGAGCGCACGCGGGCCGACGAACGCCCGGCATCGAGCCCGGAGCGCACGGTGGACGACGGTGCCGAGCGCGCAATCGTGCGTGCCGCTGCGGTCGCCGGGACGGTCCTCGTCAGCAACCGTGATGCATCGCTGCCGATCGAGCCGGGCAGCGTGCGATCGATCGCCGTTCTCGGACCGAATGCCAAGTTCACGCGCACCCAGGGCGGCGGTTCGTCGAGCCTCCAGGCCATCGAGACGAGCACGATCCTGGCCGGGCTCGAGGAGCGGTTCGGCGGCGACGTCGTCGCGTGGCGGCAGGGGACGTCGATCGACAAGTTGGCACCGGTCGTCGAATCGGAACGTCTGCGTTCGGCCGACGGTGGCGTCGGTTGGCGCGTCGATTACCACGACCGCGACGAGGTCGCGGCCGTTCCGCGTCGCAGGGATACGACGCTGCGATCGGCGCTCTCGTTCTTCGGCGCCGCACCGCCGGGGGTCGATCCGTACGACTTCACCGTCGTGATGTCGGGTGACTTCATACCGGATACCGACGGAATGCACGACGTGTCGCTGGTGATCACGGGCATGGGCTCCCTGCGGGTGAACGGCGAGCTGTTGGTCGACGATCCGCAAGGGTTGCTACCGCGCAGTCGCGAGTTCTTCGGATTCGGGTGCGAGGAGCAGGTGCACGGTGTGCCGATGAAGAAGGGCGTCCCCGTCCGGTTCGAGGCACGAATGCGCACCCGCGCCGGCTTCAGCGCACTGCGGGTCGGGGTGCGCGCCCCCGAGGATCCGACCGAGTTCGACCGAGCCGTGCAGCTCGCCGCAGCCAGCGACGTCGCGATCGTGGTGGTCGGCACCAACGACGAGTGGGAGACCGAGGGTCACGACCGCGACACCATCGCACTCCCGGGTCGGCAGGACGAACTCGTGGAGCGGGTCGCTGCAGTCAACCCGCGCACCATCGTGGTGGTGAACGCCGGCGCACCGGTTGCAATGCCCTGGATCAACGACGTGGGTTCGGTACTCATCGGATTCTTCGGCGGGATGGAGATGGGCCGTGCGATCGCCGGTGTGATCGCGGGCGACGCCGATCCCGGCGGGAGACTGCCCGTTGCATACCCGGAACGGCTCGAGGACTCGCCGGCGATGCGCGACTACGCACCGGTCGACGGTGTGCAGCGGTACTCGGAGGGCGAGTGGTTCGGCTGGCGTGGACAGGCGCGCGCGGGCGTCGCGCCGCTCATTCCGTTCGGCCACGGTCTCAGCTACGGCGAGGCGGCATGGGGTGCACCGCGGGTGATTGTTGATCGTGCGTGGCCACGCTGCGCGGTGACCGTTCCCGTCAGCTGTACGTCGTCCCGACCCGTGACCGTGGTGGTGCAGTGCTACGTGCGTCCCGCCGGCGACCCGAACCCACCGCGGCTCGCGGGATGGACCAAGCATGCCGTGACTACGGGTTCGCATCGTGACTTCGTCGTCGACGTGCCCTGGACGGCCTTCCGACGGTGGAATCCGCGGACACGTTCGTGGCGGGTTGCGGGCGGCAGGTGGGAGGTACTCGTCGCAGCGTCGAGTCTCGACGTGCGGGCAGAATTCACGGTCGAGATCGACGAATCCGAATCGGCCCCTTCGCGCGGCTCGGATCAACCACCCGTCCGCCCTGCGTGATCTCCACGGCGCCGCGCGCCACCAGTCGTCGTGCCGCCATTCGTGCGGGCTCCATCAGCTCCTGCCAGTCGTCGCCACCGACGCTTCGTGCCGCCTCGGACGGACAGATTGAGGCGTCGCGCGCCCGCGCCGATAGCAACTCGACGATCGCGATCTCCAGACGCTCGTCGACGCTGCCGAGTCTCGTTCCCCGGCAGGAATCCGAGCAGTACTTCACCTGGTTCCAGTTGCGCGCCCACTTCGCCCGCCACTGCATCGTGCGTCCGCACCGCTCGCACGTCTTCTCCGGTCGGTCACCCATCCAGGCGCCAGATGGTGCCGCTCAGCGACAATACGAAGATCGCGTCGTTCGCACGAACCACGGCAGATGGTGAGTCGACGTCGGCGAAGTGCAACTGCATCGTCGGGTCGGGTTCGTCGGTGGCGATCGACCACACGCGACCGCTGCAGTAGTCGGCGAAGAGATAGCGACCTGCCAGTGCACCGGTGGTGGCCACGGCACCTCCGCTCACCGAGCAGCCGTCATCACCGTGCCGGTACACCACGACCGGGGGAGTGTGGTCGGGGCTCGACTGGTCGTCGTTGAAGCGCACGTTGCCCTCGTAGGCGCTCCACCCGAAGTCGACCGGCGTCGTCGTGCGGGACACGTCGTTCAGGACGCTCACCTCTTCCCACTCGTTCTGTCCGACATCGGCCAGCCAGAGCCTGTCCTCGAAAAGGTCGACACGCCACGGATTACGCAGCCCCTTGGCGATGATCGAGGTCGTCCCGTCGCGCGGATCCAAACGCACGACCTTCCCGAGCAACGATGCACCGTCGAGGGCGAGACGCTGTGGGTCGTCGGCGGAACCGCCGTCGCCCATCGGCACGAGCAAGGTGCCGGTCTGCTCGACGACGATGTCGCCGGCATTGTGGTTGCGGTACGGCTGGGGAACCAAAAGC
>JBIJCI010000069.1:0-5896 GCA_044344715.1 Ilumatobacteraceae bacterium
ATCGGGATCCCGAGTTGTCTGCAGGCAGCGTCGATGATGCGTAGGTTGGCCTGGTGGGGCACGCAGAGCGACACATCATCCGCCGTTAGACCAGCCTTGGCCAGGGACTTTCGGGCGGAATCCACCATGATTCGCACTGCGCGGCGAAAGACCTCCTTCCCATCCATGTGGATGTACCCCCCGATCTCCGCGTAGAGCAGGTGTTCGAGCGAGCCGTCGGCATCGAGGTCCCATCCGAGCAGCTGTCCGGGATCGCTCGTTGCCTCGACGATTGCCGCCCCCGAACCGTCGGCGAACAGGATTGCCGTTCCACGGTCGGACCAATCGGTGATACGCGACAGCGTGTCGGTTCCGATCACGAGCAGACGGCGTGCACCGATTGCGAGTAGGCCGTTTGCAACGACGTATGCGTACACGAACCCCGAACAGGCGGCATTCACGTCGAATGCACCGCACCGTAGCCCGAGGGCATCCTGCACGGTCGCAGAGGTGGCTGGCACCGTTCGGTCGGGCGTCGTCGTCGAGAGTACGAGACCGTCGATCGAAGCCGGGTCCACTCCCGCCATTGCGATGGCGCGACGCGCGGACTCGATCGAGAGGGAAGCGGTCGAACCTCCGATGTGGCGGCGCTTGATTCCCGTGCGTTCGGTTATCCACTCGTCGTTCGTGTCCATCATTGACGAGAGATCGTCGTTGGAAAGCACCTTCGCCGGAAGTGCCGTTCCCCAGCCCTTGATGCGACTACCGCTCATCAGTGCGTCCTCAGCCAGGCCACAGGCTCGCGAAGTGCAAGCCGTTCACCCTCGTGTGCAATGAAGCTCTGGAGGATCCCGGCGAACGGTGATCGCACCTCGGCATCGCCGACATGTCCGAGGACGGTGCCAACGTCGATACGAGTGCCCTCCGCGAGATTGCCACGCGGCGAGAAGATGCCGGCAGCTGGCGCAACCACGAGCCGCTCGACGACGAAAAGGTGCTCACCTTCGTGAACCACGGGTGTCGGGGTCACGTGACTCACCCATTCCAGCAACACGTTCAGGTCGTCGGGTGTGGCAACACTGATGGAGCGGGCGCCCTCAACGGTGCGTTTCACCATGCCGGTGAGCACACCACCAGGTCCGAGCTCGACGTACCCGGCTACGCCGCGCGATTGCAGCTCGAGGAGCGTGTGCTTCCATCTGACCGGACTGCACAGCTGGGCGGAGAGCAGTGACGTCCACTCCCCGCCGAGCTGGTGTGGTTGCGCGTCGACGTTGGAAATGATCGGAACGTCGGAGTCGCGCGGTTGCGCCGAGGCGATCGCGGTGCGGAGTCGATCGCGGGCGGCGGTCATGAACGGAGTGTGGAAGGCTCCCGACACCGGAAGACTCATGACGCGTTTGGCACCCAACTCCTTGGCGTGGGACGCGGCCTTTTCGACGCCTTCCGGGGAGCCGGCAATCACCACCTGTCCGGGCGCGTTGTAATTGGCGACCCAGACCTGATCGTCGGCGAGTCGGCAGGCAACCTCGACCTGGTCGTCATCGAGACCGAGGACGGCCGACATGATGCCGGGACTGGCGTGACCCGCCTCGTGCATCGCGTCGCTACGTTCGAGGACGAGAGCGACGCCGTCGTCGAATCCGAGGGAACCGCTCGCCGTGAGGGCGGTGTACTCACCGAGACTGTGTCCGGCGCAGACGCTCGGTTCCACACCCAGCCGTTCCACGGCATCGAGCACCATGAGGCTGCTGACGAAGGTCGTCAGTTGCGCGTTGCGGGTGTCCTTCAACTCCTCGGCAGCAGCGTCGAGGAGTAGCCGACCGACGTCGCGACCGGTGATCGACGATGCTTCATCGACCAATTCCCAACTTTCATGGTCGATCCACGGACGTCCCATCCCCGGACGCTGGGACCCCTGGCCAGGGAACAGGAACGCGAGCAACGAAGCGACCTCCTTGTCGACGCGTGAGCGCCTTCTCAGGCTAGGAGATGGGGACCGTTCGATGTGCGTTGCGCCACTAGCCTCCGAGTGCGGCGATTGCCCGAGTGGCGAAATGGCAGACGCGACGGACTCAAAATCCGTTGCCTGGTAAGGGCGTGTGGGTTCGACTCCCACCTCGGGCACAAACCATCGCTCGTAGGCTGAGCCGTCCGATGAGCGTTCAGTTGCCCATGGGTATCAGTGACCGTCTGGTGCGCCACCGCCTCGCACGCTGTTCGGCGACGCTGCGCGAGCTACGCGAGGAATTGCGGATCTCCGGGGAGCAGCTGGCGGTCATCGGTGACGATGCAGCCGACGCAGAACTCCGGGCGATCGTGTCGGAAACACCGGGCGCCCAGGCGGAGCATCGCGAGCAGCATGGTCACGTTCTCGCGCTCGCGAACCACGTGCAGCACCTCGAATCACGCATCGCCGATCTCGAGCGCGAGCAGGACAAGCTGCTCGATCGGCTCAACTCGTAGAGTCGTGGCGTGACCACCATCGTCATAGCCGAGGACGAGGCGATCATCAGACTCGATCTGCGGGAGATGCTCGAAGAAGAGGGCTATACCGTCGTCGGTGAGGCCGGACGTGGCGACCAGGCCGTCAGCCTCGTCTGTTCGCTGAAGCCCGATCTCGTCATCCTCGACGTGAAGATGCCGGGTATGGATGGAATCGAAGCCGCACGACGGATCACCGAGGCGTCGGCGAGCGCGGTCCTGATGCTCACGGCATTCAGCCAGCGCGAGGTGATCGAGCAGGCACGCGATGCGGGTGCGCTCGCGTACCTCGTCAAGCCGTTCCAGAAGACCGATCTGGTCCCTGCCATCGAGCTGGCCATCGCCCGATACGCCGAGACGAGGGCACTCATGGCCGAGGTGGGGGAACTGACCGAACGTCTCGAGATGCGCAAGCTGATCGATCGAGCGAAGGGTCGGCTCATCGACGCGTACGGCATGAAGGAAGCCGACGCATTCTCCTTCATCCAGAAGTCGGCGATGGCGGCGAGAACGTCGATGCGTGCGGTTGCCGAGTCGGTGCTGAAGGGCGACACAGTTCCCACCCCATGAGGTTGATGGCCCTCGACGGGAACTCGCTGGCCTACCGGGCGTTCTTCGCCCTTCCGGACACCATGACCACGGCCGACGGAGTCACGACCAATGCGGTGTTCGGCTTCTGTTCGATGTTCGCCAATCTCCTCAAGGATCATTCGCCGGACGGAATGGTCGTCGTCTTCGATCGCAAGGAGAAGACGTTCCGCCACGAGCGCGCACCCGAGTACAAGGCGCAGCGCGAGAAACAGCCGGACACGCTTTATGCGCAACTCGACATGATCAAGGAAGTGCTGACCGCAGCGGGTGTGCTCGTCATCGATTTTCCGGGATACGAAGGGGACGACCTCATCGCAACGGTTGCAGAGCGCCTACACGCCGACGACGAGCTCTTGATCGTCACCGGGGACCGTGACGCCTACCAATTGGTGCGCGATCCGCAGGTTCGGGTGCTCTACAACAAGCGGGGTGTCTCCGACTACGCGCTGTACGACGAGGCAGGTATCAAGGAGCGAACCGGGGTCACGCCTGGGCAGTACGCCGACTACGCGGCGTTGCGCGGCGATCCGAGCGACAATCTCGACGGAGTACCAGGCGTCGGTGAGAAGACCGCCGCAAAACTCATCTCCGCATACGGCTCGCTCGCGTCGGTTTTCGACCATTCGGCTGAGCAGACCCCGAAACTTCGTGCCGCCCTGGAGTCGCACCGCGACAGGGTGACCCGGAACGCCGAGCTGATGCGCCTGGTGCGGAACGTTCCGATAGTCGTCGAACGAGGGGACTACGTACCGAAGCCCGATCTCGCAGCCGTCTCCGCGCTCTTCCGCCGACTCGAGTTCTCGGCGATGCTCGCTCGCTGGCATCCCGTTCTCGGTCGTTTCACGGCCGTGCCACGTGAGTTGCCCGATTCCGACGAACGGCGTGGCTCTTCGGCTGATGGTGCGGTGCCCCAGTTGCAGGTGCTTCGTTGCACGGTCACTCCTGCGAACACGATGACCGAGATGATCGCGGCTCTCGGAGACGGCAGGGAGCCCGTCGGTCTCGCCGTCGTGTGGAGCGGGGCAGCCGGACGCAGCGCAATCCGTGAACTCGTGTTCAGCGACGGGAAGCCCGTCGGGGTCGATGGTTCGAAGGAGTGCGTCTCCGTGCCGGGGGTCGTTCTCGATGATGCGGGGTTCCGTGATCGACTCTCGAATGCTCGCCACCTCTGTGTCAGTGATGCGCGGAACACCCTGCGTGGTCTCCTCGACCGTCGGACCGACCTGTCGTTGCTCCGCTTCGATGCGGCGATTGCCGCCTATCTCGTGGAAGCGGAGAGTGGCTCGTACGAAGCCTCCGACATCGCACGTCGCTGGCTGAAGATGCAGGTCGCTACCGCGGACACCACACCCGAAGGCGAGCTCAGCTTCGATGCCCGGTCGGACGACGGGGTGCAGCAAGCCGCAGTTCGTGCGGCAGTGGCCGTGCTGGCAGAGTCCGTGCTCCGAGCTGCGCTGCAGGAGGCCGGCCTCAGCGAATTGTATGACGCCACGGAACTTCCGTTGGTGCGGGTACTCGCAAAGATGGAACACGTGGGCATCGCGGTGGATCGATCGCGACTCGTCGGATTCGAGCGTTCACTTCGCGCCAAGTCCGAGGCGCTGGTGGCGGTCATGCATGCCGAAGTAGGTCGGGAGTTCAACGTGAATTCCACGAAGCAGCTCACGGAGATTCTGTTCGTCGAACGCGGATTGACGGGGGGCCGAAGGACGAAGACCAAGAAGCTCAGCACTGATGCGGCGACCTTGGAGAGACTGCGCGACGAGTGGCCGACGTTCATCGACGCCCTGCTCGAATACCGCGAGACCGAGAAGTTGCGTGCGACCTACGCGGAGGGACTCCTCGCCTCGATCGCCGACGACGGCAGAATCCACGCGAGCTTCAACCAGACCGTGGCGCGTACCGGACGGCTGTCGAGCGACCAGCCGAACCTCCACAACATCCCGGTTCGCACGGATGCCGGTCGTGTCTTCCGGGAGGTGTTCGTGCCGAGCGACGGATCGGTCTTCCTCGTCGCCGACTACAACCAGATCGAGCTGCGTTGCATTGCCCATCTTTCGAAGGATCCCGGGTTGTTGCGGGCCTTCAACGAGGGCGTCGACATCCACCGTGCGACGGCGGCACAGGTGTTCGGTGTGCCGCTCGAGTCGGTGACCGGTGAACAGCGCTCCAAGGCGAAGATGGTGTCGTACGGCCTCGCCTACGGGATGGAGTCCTACGGCTTGGCACAACGACTCAACATTGATGTCGGGGAGGCCAAGGAGATCCTTGATTCGTACTTTCTGGCGTTCCCCCGAGTGCGTGACTACATGGAACGTGCTGTTGCCGATGCTCGCCGGACCGGCTACACCACCACGATCTTCGGGCGGCGACGACAGATCGAGGGGTTCGGAGGCAACCGTATGGTCGATGCGGCAGCTGCACGAATGGCCATGAACGCGGGTATCCAGGGACTGGCAGCCGACATCTTCAAGATCGCCCTGGTACGAATCGATCGACGATTGGAAGAACGCGGCTGCGGCAGCCGCATCGTGCTGCAGGTTCACGACGAAGTGATCGTCGAGGTCCGGGAGTCGGAACGGGGTGAGGTCGGCCCCATGGTGCTGGAATCCATGACCGGCGCAGCCGAACTCGACGTTCCACTGGTGGTGAATGCGTCGTGGGGAGCAAGTTGGGCGGGGGCGAAGGTAGTCTGACCCGTCTGCCCCTACGGGCAGCACGTCCCATCCCTACTCTCCCATCCACCGAAAGAACATCGTGTCCGAAACAACCCTTTCCCCCTCGTCAGCGATGGGGACATTCGATCCCAGTGGCAACTACGTACCGCGAAAGGTCACCGAGC
>JBIJCI010000072.1:0-5577 GCA_044344715.1 Ilumatobacteraceae bacterium
TCGACGAGGTTCTTGCCGATGTCGTGGACGTCGCCCTTTACGGTGGCGAGCACCAGCTTGCCCTTGCTCGTGGATCCGGCGACCTTGTCCATGTGCGGCTCTAGGTGGCGGACCGCGGTCTTCATCGTCTCGGCGCTCTGCAGCACGAACGGCAACTGCATCTGGCCGGAGCCGAACAACTCGCCGACCTCGCGCATACCGTCGAGCAGCACGTCGTTGACGATCTCGAGTGCCTTCAGCCCGCCGGCCAACGCCTCGTCGAGTTCGGCACCGAGGCCCTCACGGTCGCCGTCGATGATCCGTTGGCGGAGTCGATCGCGCACCGGCCATCCGCTGCGGTCGGGCTTCTCCTGCTTGGCCGACTTCACGCCCTCGAACGCGGTGAGCAACGACTGCAACGGGTTGTAGTCGTCGGTGGTCCTGTCGAAGATGATGTCGCGGCACAGGGTGACGTGCTCGGGCTTGATACGGGCGAGCGGGAGGATCTTGTTGGCATGCACGATTGCGGCGTCGAGTCCGGCCTTGACGCACTCGTCGAGGAACACGCTGTTCAGTACCTGCCGTGCGGCCGGGTTGATGCCGAAGCTCACGTTGGAGAGCCCCATCACCGTGAGCGCCCCGGGAATCTCCGTCTTGATCCGCCGGATCGCCTCGATGCTCTCGATGCCGTCACGGCGAAGGTCGGCGTCGCCGGTGGTGAGCGGGAAGGTGAGCGGGTCGAAGATGAGGTCGCTGGCCGAGAGTCCGTACCGTTCGACGGCGATCGTGTGGATGCGGTGTGCGATCTGCATCTTCCACTCCACGTCGCGGGCCTGACCTCGTTCGTCGATGAGGAGGCAGATCACCGCAGCGCCGTACTCCTGGGCGAGCCGGAACACACGGTCCATTCGCCGCCCCGGTTCTTCGCCGTCCTCCAGGTTGGCGCTGTTCAGGATGCAGCGGCCGCCGGCCAACTGCAGTGCGGCCTCCATCACCTGCGGCTCGGTCGAGTCGATGACGAGCGGCACGCTCGCCTGGCTGGCGAAGCGTCCGGCGATCTCGCGCATGTCGACGGTGCCGTCGCGCCCCACGTAGTCGACGCACACGTCGAGTACGTGTGCACCCTCGCGGATCTGCTCGTTGGCCATTTTCGTGCACGTATCCCAGTCGGCCGCGAGCATCGCGTCACGGAACGCACGGGAGCCGTTGGCGTTCGTGCGCTCCCCGATGTAGAGCACGCTGTTGTCCTGTCGCAACGTGACGGGTGAGTAGAGCGACGTGACGCTCGGCTCGTGGAGGGGAGCGCGTCGTGCGGGCGTCACGTTCCGAACCGCCTCGACCACCTGGCGCATGTGCTCGGGAGTGGTGCCGCAGCAACCGCCGACCACCGTGATTCCGAGGTCCTGCACGTGGTGGCGGTGGAAATCGGCGAGCTGGCCGGGTGTCAGGTCGTAGTGCGTGCGTCCGTCGACCACGCTCGGCAACCCGGCGTTGGGTAGCACGCTGATCGGAATCGGTGAATGCTGGGCGAGGTGTCGCAGGTGTTCCTGCATCTCGGCCGGTCCGGTCGCGCAGTTGATGCCGATGACGGCGGGCTTCATCGCCAGCAGGGAAGTGAGGGCCGCTCCGATCTCGGTGCCCACCAGCATGCGACCCGTCGTCTCCATCGTCACCTGCACCTGGATGGGAACCTCGCGTGACAGTGCCTTCATCGCCCGTCGCCCGCCCTGCATCGCCGCCTTTATCTGCAGGAGGTCCATGCACGTCTCGATGAGCAGAAGGTCGACACCGCCCTCGATGAGCGCGCGTGCATGTTCCTCGTAGGTGTCGCGGAGGTCGTTGAACGAGATGTGCCCGAGGCTCGGTAGTTTCGTGCCGGGTCCGACGCTGCCCGCCACGTACCGGGGTCGTCCGTCGGACTCGAAGGAGTTCGCCACTTCCCGGGCGATGCGCGCGGCGGCAAGCGTGATCTCGTGGGCCCGGTCGGCGATCCCGTACTCGGCCAACACGGTGCCGAAGGAGCCGAAGGTCGCCGTCTCCAGCGCGTCGACACCCACCCGTAGGAAGTCCTCGTGCATCGAGGCGATGACATCGGGACGGGTGATCGCCAGGAGCTCGTTGCAACCCTCGAGGTGCTGGCCGCCGAAGTCGTCGGCCGAGAGGGCCTTGTCCTGCACGTAGGTGCCGAATGCGCCGTCGAACACGACGACTCGTTCGTTCACCGTGTCGAGGTATCCCGGTCGGTTGTTGGCCTGCATCGTCGTCCTCAGGCTAAGACAAGTAGGGTCGCATGCTCATGGCACGAGAAAAGGTCTACACCCGCGTCGGCGACGACGGTACGACGGGTCTTCTGTTCGGCGGTCGGGTGGCGAAGGACTCCGCACTGCCCCGTGCGTACGGAGCCGTCGACGAGGCGCAGGCGGTGCTCGGGTTGGTGCGCGCGGAGCTTGGTCGCGAGAACGAACTCAACGAGGCCCTGGTGCACATCATGCGCGACCTCTGGGTACTGATGGCCGAGTTGGCGACGCTGCCCGAGAATCGGCACAAGCTGACCGACGGCAAGTCGCGCACCACCGAGGACATGGTGACGAAGTTGGAGCACATGATCGACTCGCTCGACGAGAAGTTCACGCCCCCGTCCGAGTTCGTCGTGCCCGGCCAGAACAAGATCGCCGCGCTGCTCGACATGGCCCGCACCGTGGTGCGACGTGCGGAACGGCACGCCATCGCCGCCGCACCGGCACCGTCCCAGGCCGGGCCGTACCTCAACCGTCTGAGCGATCTCCTGTGGACGCTCGCCCGTTGGCAGGAAGGCGAATCGCTGCCCGTTCGCAGCGTGACCGATTAGCCGCACAACTAGCCTCGGGACCATGAAACACGCCCAGCTCGTCGTCTCCGTCGCCCGCAATGCCCCGACTGCCGATGCGATCGGTGTTCCGGTCACGACCGACAAGGCGGTGCCGAGCGAGCTCGGCGTTTCCCGGGACCAACTCGCGGCGGCGGGCTTCGATGGTGCGGTCGGTCAGACCCTCGTCGTGCCGTCGAGCCGCAAGTCGGTGCTCGTGGCGGTTGGCGTCGGAGCCGGCAACTCGGCCACGGCACACGACCTTCGCAATGCCGCGGCTGCGCTGGCCCGTGCGGTGAGCAAGCACGCGTCGCTCGCGACGACGCTCGCGTCGGTGGGCAAGGGAGACCGGGCCGAGGTCGCCCAAGCCGTGACGGAAGGGCTGATGCTCGCCTCGCACCGCTACGGGGCACTCAAATCCGACAAGTCGTTCACCTCCAAACTCACCTCGGCGGTCCTGGTGGTCGACGGGAAGTCGCTCGGTGCAGCGGCGAAGGGTTCGCGACGCGGATCGGTGATCGGCGAGGCGGCGTGCATGGCACGCGATTTCGCCAACATGCCACCGGCCCACCTCACCGCCAAGATCTTCGCCGATCGAGCCAAGGAGATCGCCTCCGAGACCGGACTCGGTGTCGAGGTCTACGACAGGGATCAGTTGCTGGCGATGGGCTGCGGTGGCTTGGTCGGAGTGAACCGCGGCAGCGTCAACCCGCCGCGGATGGTGAAGCTCACGTACCGGCCGGGTGCCTCGTCGGGCAAGCCGAAGGGTGGCGGCAAGGGCAAGAAGGCGTCGCCCGCGCACCTCATCATGGTCGGCAAGGGTGTCATGTACGACTCGGGTGGTATCAGCCTGAAGCCGAGCGATCCCTCGCATGCCCAGATGAAGGCCGACATGAGCGGCGCGGCCGCGGTGCTCTCGGCGATGAGCACGCTGAAGGCGCTCGGCTGCAAGAACCAGGTCACCGCGTACCTGATGTGCACCGACAACCTTCCCTCGGGGAGCGCCATGGCGATGGGCGACGTGCTCACCATGCGCAACAAGAAGACCGTCGAGATCCACAACACGGATGCCGAGGGACGTCTCATCCTCGCCGACGGACTCTCGCTCGCGGCGGAGGAGAAGCCCGACGCCATCGTCGACATCGCCACGCTCACCGGGGCGTGCGCACGGGCCCTCGGCCCGAAGATGTCGGGCGTCATGGGCAACGACGGCGGGTTCGTCCAACAAGTGCTCAACGCCGGTGCCTCGGTCGACGAGCAGGCGTGGGAGCTGCCGCTCGAGCGGTCGTACCGAAGGTTGCTCGACTCGTACATCGCCGACATGAAGAACGTCGGTGGACCCGATGCCGGGGCGATCACCGCGGCGTTGTTCCTCGACGAATTCACCGACGGGCGTCCGTGGGCGCACATCGACATCGCCGGCCCGATGTGGGCCGACTCCGACGCGGGATGGTTGCAACGCGGTGCCACCGGTTACGGCACGAGGTTGCTCGTGCAGCTCGCCGAAACCTTCCGTCGCAGCTAGAACCGAGACGTGCTGCCGCTGCTCCCGCCGCGGCCGGCCGACGCCGACAAGTCGCGGATGGGACGACTGCTTCTCGTCGCCGGATCCCGGGGTATGGCGGGTGCAGCCGTACTGAGTGCAGAGGCGGCGATGCGCTCGGGCTGCGGGTACGTATTCGTGGCCACCGTGCGGGAGATCGCACCCGAGCTCACGACCGCACTGCCGTCGGCGATCCTTCGTTGCACGACGGCTCGTGACCGATCGCAATTGACGTGGGACGACCTGCCGATGCTCGTGGATGCCGCGCGCGGCGTCGATGCCGTGGTGGTCGGGCCCGGATTGGGCGAAGGTGCCGAGGCATGGCTGGGGGAGTTCCTCTCGCGCACCGCGGATCGACCGCGGGTGCTCGATGCAGACGCACTGAATGCGATCGCGCGCCGTCGGAGCCTTCTTGCCGCGCTCCATACCGGGTGCGTGATCACCCCGCACGCCGGTGAGGCGGCACGGTTGCTCGGATGGGGCAACGATCGGGATCGCGTCGAATCATCGCGTCACGCGGCGATCAGTCAACTCTGCACGATCACGCCTGCGACGGTTGTGCTGAAGGGTCCGGCAACACTGGTCGCGCGACACGGACGTCCGACGTTCGTGAATCCGACGGGCAATTCCGGACTTGCCAAGGCGGGGAGCGGCGACGTGCTGAGCGGCATCATCGGGGCACTCATCGCCAGGGGGATGGATGCATACGACGCCGCGATCGCCGGTGTTTGGATCCACGGTCGCGCAGCCGATGTCCTCGCGGGCGAAACGGGCGAGGAGTCGTACATCGCGAGCGACCTGGCCCGTGCGCTCGGACGGGCCTTCGCCGACTACGCGGCCGCCGTACCTACCACCCTGGCCTGACTGATCCACACCGCATGGACGTTGCGCAGGTGTTGGGGCATCCGTTGCAGGTGGCGCTGAGAGACGGGCGGCAACACGCGGCGAACCGCACATGCATCACCCAGGCCGTGGGCGATGCCGAACGAGTGAAGTCGTTCGACGGCGCGGCTGAAGATGGTGCCGGCATCGTCGCGGGCCGCAATGCCCAGGGCGCGGGCCGTTTCGCGGGTGTCGAGTAGGTAGCCGTCGGGGTACTCGTCGAAGCCGGCGTCGATGCGACGCAGCAGCCACGTGGCACTCGGCCCGAGCACCGGCAGCCAGAACCACTCCACATAGTCGGATCTGGCGGCGAATCCGACGGCTTCGA
>JBIJCI010000073.1:0-5442 GCA_044344715.1 Ilumatobacteraceae bacterium
TAGATCGAGAACAGCAGGATCGCGAGCGAGACACCGGCGATGGTGTAGCGGGCGCCGTCGTTGTCGCGCAGGTTGATCACCGCGGGGAGGATCAGCAGCGAGACCAGGTTCATGACCTTGATCAGCGGATTGAGCGCCGGACCAGCGGTGTCCTTGAACGGGTCGCCGACGGTATCGCCGATGACCGCTGCCTTGTGGGCGTCCGATCCCTTTCCGCCGTGGTGTCCGTCCTCGATGTACTTCTTCGAGTTGTCCCAGGCGCCACCCGCATTGCTGAGGTAGTTGGCCATCAGCTGACCGGTGAGAATGACCGCCGCGAGGAACGCACCGAGCGCGAAGTAGTTGATGCCGAAGCCGACGATGACCGGCGTGAGCACTGCGAGCAGTGCGGGTGTGGTGAGTTCGCGCAGCGAGGCGGCGGTGCAGATGTCGATGACGGGGGCGTAGTCGGGCTTCTTGGTGCCGGCCATGATGCCACCGTCCTTGAACTGCTTGCGCACCTCCTGCACCACGACGCCGGCCGTCCGACCGACCGCGCGGATGGCGAGGGCCGAGAACATGAAGGCAATCGAGCCACCGATGAGGAGACCGATGAACGTCTTCACGTCGGCGACGTTGATCTGCGTACGCAGGTCGCTGAAGATGGCATCGCCCTTGATGCCCTCCTTGGCGAACCCGAGCTCGCCGGCGATTGTCTCGATGTACGAGGCGAAGAGCGCCACGGCGGCGATGACGGCGGAACCGATCGCGAAGCCCTTGGTGACCGCCTTGGTGGTGTTGCCCACGGCATCGAGTCCGACCATGATCTTGCGTGGTTCGCCCTGGAACTCACCCGCCATCTCGGCGATTCCGGCCGCATTGTCGGCGACCGGACCGAAGGTGTCCTCGGAGACGATCACACCCGTGGTGGCGAGCATTCCCATGCCGCAGAGTGCGACGAGGTACAGCGACAACTGGACGTTGCCGCCACCGAGCCACAGCGTGGCACCCAGCGAGATGGCGATGCAGATGATCGCGTACACCGACGACTCGAGGCCGACGGCAGTGCCGGAGAGCACGACCGTTGCCGGACCGGTCTCGGCGGATTCGGCGATCTCTTCGACCGGGCCGTACTCGGTTCCGGTGAAGTACTCGGTGAGACGGCTCAGCACCTGCGCGAGGATCAGACCGATCAGCACGGCACCGAAGACTCGCCAGCCGATACCCGAGATGGTGACCTCTGCACCGCCGTGTCCGATGCTTCCCTTGGCCGGGTTACCGACGTAGGTGACGGCAAGGGCGAGGGTTCCGATCACGGTGATGATGCCGGCGGTGAGGAAGCCGCGGTTGATCGGCTTGAGGGCGTTCATCTCGCCATCCTTCGCGCGCACGGCAAACACGCCGGCGATGGACGCGATTACACCGATTGCTCGGGCGGCCAACGGGAACACCAACCCGAGTGCCGGGTTGAGACCGACCGAGTTGAATGCGGCGACACCGAGGATGATCGAGGCGACGAGCGTTACCTCGTAGCTCTCGAACAGGTCGGCTGCCATTCCGGCGCAGTCACCGACGTTGTCACCGACGTTGTCGGCGATCACGGCCGGGTTGCGGGGGTCGTCCTCGGGGATTCCCGCCTCGACCTTGCCGACGAGGTCGGCACCGACGTCGGCTGCCTTGGTGAAGATGCCGCCGCCGACGCGCAGGAACAAGGCGATCAGCGAGCCACCGAAACCGAAGCCGACGAGCATCGCCGACGACGTGTTCTGGAAGAGTGCGATGATGACCGTCGCGCCGAGCAGGCCGAGACCGACGGTGAACATACCGGCCACGCCACCGGTACGGAACGCGACCTCGAGCGCCTCGCGCATCGAGCCGCGGCGGGCGGCAGCGGCGGTACGGATGTTGCCACGTGTGGCCAGCGTCATGCCGATATAGCCGGTCAGACCGGAGGCGACGCAGCCCAGCAGGAAGGCCAGGGTTCGCCAGACCCCCGAACTTACGAAGCTGAGGGCCTCCTCGCCGTTCGGCTTCTCGATCGCCACCGAGGTAACGAACACGATGATCGCAACCGGTACCAGGATCATGCTGATCGTGCGGAACTGGCGCTTCAAGTAGGCGAGCGCTCCGACCTGGATGGCGGAGGCAATCTCCTTCATCTTCGCCGTGCCTTCGTCCTGGGCCATCACCGATTTTGCGAGGAAGAACCCGACGGCGATCGCGAGCAGCGACGCCGCACCGGAGAGCCACAGCACGAGCCACTCGCCACCCTTCAGGGTGAAGTCCTGCCAGCCGCCTTCAGATGCCATGAGAGCGTTCACGTGTGTTTATTCCTCGCTACGAAGTGGGGTCGCCCAAGGGCAAACCCCCGATTTATGGGTCCGAAAGAGTATAAAGAACGCGGGGCGGTCACGGGGAATCGCCGTTCGGGCGGTGAGACGGGCTTCACGCAATCCCCGAGGTCTGCGGTTCGGGCGGGCGCCGTGGCACAACTAGCGTCAATCGACGGCGAGACCACCCCATGAGCACCACCGCAACACCATCCAGGCCCCCGGTCACCGCAACGGCGACCGCGCCGCGTCGTCGGCGACCGTTCCTCGTCGACCTCTACGCGACGGCGGTCGGCAAGAAGTACGCGATGGCAATCTCCGGTATCGCGCTCATGGGTTTCGTGCTCTTCCACATGATCGGCAACCTGAAGATGTACTTCGGTGCCACCGACCTGAACGAGTACGCGGAGTTCCTGAAGAAGTTGTTGTACCCGCTCGCACCGAAGGAGTCGGTGCTGTGGATCCTGCGCCTCGGACTCATCGGCATGCTCGCGCTGCACCTGCACGCTGCGTGGTCGCTCACCGTCCTCAACCGCCATGCCCGACCGGTGCGCTACCAGAGCGCACGCGACTACAAGGAGGCCACGCTCGCCAGCCGCTCGATGCGCCTCTCGGGCATCGTCGTGCTGGTGTTCGTCGTGTGGCACCTGCTCGACCTCACGTTCGGGGTGGTCAACACGATCGGCGCCGACGGTGAGTTCGTCCGTGCCGAGGTGTACGCCAACGTCGTGCGTAGCTTCGAGCGCTGGCCGGTGGCCGTCTTCTACATCGTGGCCAACCTGCTCCTCGGGCTCCACCTGTCGCACGGTGCGTGGAGCATCTTCCAGTCACTTGGCTGGAACAATCCCCGCTTCAACGCCTGGCGCGTTGCCTTCGCCCGTGGCTTTGCGGCGGTCGTGGTTATCGGCAACGTCTCGTTCCCTATCGCGGTACTGACGGGAGTGGTGAGCGTCCGATGAAGAAGAAGACCAAGACCGTGCTCGATTCCAAGATCCCCGACGGTGACCTCGCCGAGAAGTGGGACAACTTCAAGGCGGGCGCCAAGTTGGTGAATCCCAACAACAAGCGCAAGTTCAAGGTGATCGTGGTGGGTACCGGTCTCGCCGGCGCATCGGCGGCGGCCACGCTCGCCGAGCTCGGGTACCAAGTCGATGCCTTTACCTTCCACGATTCGCCGCGCCGCGCGCACTCGATCGCCGCGCAGGGCGGCATCAATGCGGCGAAGAACTACCAGGGTGACGGGGACAGCGTGCACCGGCTCTTCACCGACACGATCAAGGGCGGCGACTTCCGTTCGCGCGAGGCGAACGTGTACCGACTGGCCCAGGTGTCGGTGAACATCATCGACCAGATGGTGGCCCAGGGTGTGCCGTTCGCCCGCGAGTACGGCGGACTGCTCGACAACCGCAGCTTCGGTGGCGCCCAGGTGAGCCGTACGTTCTACGCACGCGGCCAGACCGGTCAGCAGTTGCTGCTCGGCGCGTACCAGCAGTTGTCGCGCCAGATCGGCCTCGGTGGCGTGCGGCTGTTCAACCGCTGCGAGCTGGTCGACATCGTGGTCATCGACGGTCGGGCCGCCGGCATCGTGGTGCGCGACCTCCTGACCGGCGAACTGGTGAGTCATGCCGCCCATGCCGTCGTGCTCGCCACCGGTGGCTACGGCAACGTCTACTTCCTCTCCACCAACGCGATGAACTGCAACGTGACGGCCGCCTGGCGCGCCCACCGTCGCGGTGCCTACTTCGCCAACCCCTGCTACACACAGATCCACCCGACCTGTATCCCGCAGGCCGACGAGACGCAGTCGAAGCTCACCCTGATGAGCGAGTCGCTGCGCAACGACGGTCGCGTGTGGGTGCCGAGGAACCCCGACGAGATGCGTCCGGCGCACCAGATTCCCGAGGAGGACCGCGACTACTACCTCGAGCGTCTCTACCCGTCGTACGGCAACCTCGCGCCGCGCGACATCTCGTCGCGTGCGGCCAAGCGGCTCGTCGACAAGGGTCAGGGTGTCGGGCCGCTGAAGAACGGCGTGTACCTCGACTTCTCGGCAGCCATCAGCCGCCTCGGTCGCAACGTGGTGGAGGAGCGCTACGGCAACCTCTTCGAGATGTACGAGCGCATCGCCGGCGAGAATCCCTACCAGGTGCCGATGCGCATCTATCCGGCGACCCACTACACGATGGGTGGCCTGTGGGTCGACTACGAGTTGCAGACCACGGTGCCCGGCCTGTACGCGGCCGGCGAAGCCAACTTCTCCGACCACGGCGCCAACCGACTCGGCGCGAGTGCGTTGATGCAGGGGCTCGCCGATGGATACTTCGTCCTGCCGTACACGATCAGCAACGGTCTCGCGCCGTTGCTCAACACGAAGGTGCCCGGCACCGACCACCCGGAGTTCCAGCGCGTCGAAGCAGAGGCCCGCGACCGCTACCGCGGGTACGTGGATACGAAGGGCACTCGCTCGCCCGACTGGTTCCACCGCGAGCTCGGCAAGATCATCTGGGACTACTGCGGGATGGAACGCGACCACAACGGCCTGGAGAAGGCGATCAGCGAGATCCCCGCGTTGTACGACGAGTTCCGCAAGGACCTGCGCGTAACGGGTACCGACGAGGGTGTCAACCAGACACTCGAGAAGGCCGGTCGCGTCGACGACTTCTTCCAGCTGGGCATGCTCATGTGCAAGGACGCACTCACCCGCGAGGAGAGCTGCGGTGGCCACTTCCGCGTGGAGTACCAGACCGAGGATGGCGAGGCGAAGCGCGACGACGACGACTTCTGCCACGTGTCCGCATGGGAGTGGACGGGCGATCCGTCCGCGGCCCGACTGCACGAGGAGCCGCTCGAATTCGAAACCATCAAGCTCGCCACGAGGAGCTACAAGTGACCCGCAAGCTGACCAACCTCACGCTCAAGGTCTGGCGCCAGGCCGGACCCGACGACGCGGGTCGATTCGAGACGCACGTCATCGACTCGATCACCGACGAGGCGTCGTTCCTCGAGATGCTCGACGTGCTGAACGAGGGCCTCATCGCCAAGGGAGAAGAGGCCGTGGTCTTCGACCACGACTGCCGTGAGGGAATCTGCGGAACCTGCTCGCTGATGATCAACGGCCAGGCGCACGGTCCGC
>JBIJCI010000004.1:0-52408 GCA_044344715.1 Ilumatobacteraceae bacterium
CGGGGCGTCAGCGTGAGCGTTGAGTCGGCGCAGGGTAAGAAGCTGCCCGTGTCGACGGACCGTGCGTTGAACCGTCGCGTCGAGATCGCTTGGTACGTACCGAGCGCATAGCCGCCACCTGAATCCCGAACGAGGGTGGGGCGCCGCGGTTCGGCGTAGATCCGACAACGAGCCAATGGTTCGAATCGGGTCGGCACGAGTGGGGTCGGTCGGGACGTCCTATAGGGACGTCCTATAAATAGGTCAAGTACTAGCCCTTGTGCGTAGGTGTAGATGACGTAGGTGTCGGCGCAGGCGGTATCTGCCAACACGGAAAACCTCTTGTCCTATACCATCGCATCCGACTCAATTGCCATCAATCGGAGGAATCTCGTGAACCGCTCACTTTCATTGTCGCGTCGTGTCGTGCTATTCGTGGCGGTGATGTTGACAGCGGGCGTGACGTTGGTGGAGTCACCGGTGTCGGCGTTGGTGGGTCGTCGTGCCGGGGACACGTGTCTGAACGAGGGTCGAGTGGTCGTCACGTCGTCGGGCAATCTGCGCTGCGAACGTACAGCGAGCGGTTTGCGGTGGCGTCCGACGACGGCATCGGTTCCGGAGTCGTTGACCCCCAAGAGCGAGGGCGAGACGTGCCTGATCGAGGGTCGTGTCGTGGTGACACAGGACGAGGTACTGCAATGCACGCGGACGGCGCGCGGGTTGCAGTGGCGCGGAGCGTCGAGGGACTCGGGGCCGGCACCGGTTGCGCCATCCGGTGGCGCGACCGGAACGTTGAGGTCGGGTGACTCGTGCCTGAACGAGGGTCGTGTGGTCATCGGTGCGTCGGGCAACCTGCGTTGCACGCAGACCCCGAACGGTTTGATGTGGCGTCCGACGAAGGCGTCGGTGCCGGAGTCGTTGACGCCCAAGTCTGCGGGTGATGAGTGCATCATCATCGGTCGCGTCGTAACCACCGGCAGCGAGGTGCTGCAGTGCGTGCGAACGGAGAACGGATCGGAGTGGCGCGGGGTGCGTCTGCGCGGGGATGCGTCTGGCCCGAGCGTGACGTCGTTCGTGTCCGCGTCGTCGGTGTCGTCGTCGGCGTCCGTCGTGTACACCATCACGTTCTCCGAACCGGTGACGGGTGTGGAGCCCGCCGACTTCTCGAACTCCGGAACCGCGACCGGTTGCTCGTTCGCGGTGTCGGGCAGCGGCGCCTCGCGCACGGTCACGGTCTCGGGTTGCTCGGAAGGAACGATCGTCCCGACGTTCGGCGCCAACGGTGCACGCGACCTGTCGGGTAACTCCGGTCCGTCGTCGACGTCGCCGTCGTCGAGCCCCGTCACGCGTGACGCGACCGCACCGACGGTATCGGTGTCGCAGTCCGCCTCCGGCACCTTGAAAGCGTCGCAGACATCGCTCGTGTCGTTCACGTTCTCCGAGCCGGTCACCGGCTTCGGTGCAGGTTCGGTCACCGTCACCGGCGGCTCGCTCACCAGCTTCAGTGGTTCAGGCACGTCGTACTCGGCAACGTTCGTGCCGGCTCCCGGTTCGTTCGGTACGGCCACGCTGCAGGTCGCGGCAGGTGCATTCTCCGATGCCGCAGGCAACCCGAACGCAGCCAGCAACACCGTTGGGGTCCCCTACGACACCGCAATCCCCTCGGTGGTGTCGTTCACCTCCGCTAATTCCACCCCGACGAATGTCTCGTCTGTCGGGTACACGCTCACGTTCTCCGAGGGCGTCACCGGCATTACATCCGGCGACTTCAGCAACACGGGTACGGCGACGGGTTGCGCGTACGCGGTGTCGGGTTCGGGTACCACCTACACCGTCACGGTGTCGGGATGCTCAGAGGGCACGATCATCCCACGGTTTGCGGCGAATGGCGGCACCGATACGGCTGGCAACACCGGTCCGTCATCGAACTCCACGGCGACCAGCACGGTCACCCGCGACACGACCGTACCCAGCGTCACTGGATTCACCTCGGACGACTCATTGACCAACGACGAATCAATCGAGTACACGATCACGTTCTCTGAGGACGTTTCGGACCTCACCCCGGAGGATTTCTCGAATTCCGGTACGGCGACGGGTTGCACGTTCGTGGTGTCAGGCTCCGGTGACACCTACACCATCACGGTGTCGGGCTGCTCTGAAGGAACCATCACTCCAAGTTTCGATTCGGGTGGCGCCACAGATGACGCTGGTAACTCCGGCCCGGCGTCGGACGCCGATGCGTCCACGACCGTCACGCGCGACACGACCGCACCGAGCGTGATCGGGTTTACCTCGGGTGAGTCGTCGACCAACGATGCGTCGGTCGAGTTCACGCTCACATTCTCCGAGTCGGTGACCGGTCTCACCGCGGAGGACTTCTCCAACTCCGGTTCGGCGACGGGCTGCACGTTCGCAGTCTCGGGTTCGGGCACCACCTACACCGTCACGGTGTCGGGTTGCTCCGAAGGCACGATCATCCCGAGTTTCGACTCGGGTAGCGCCACTGATGCCGCCGGCAACGCCGGCCCGACGTCGGATGCCGATGCAACCACTACCGTCACGCGTGACACGACTGCACCGACCGTCACCGGGTTCACCTCTTCCGCGGCGACCCCGACCAACTCTGAGACCATCTCGTACACGCTGACGTTCTCCGAGAGCGTCACCGGTGTACTAGCTGGAGATTTCTCCAACGCCGGATCCGCACTGGGTTGTTCGTTCGCACCCGGATCCGATTCCGGCACTACGCGTACCGTGCTGGTGTCGGGTTGCTCGTCAGGCACCGTCACCCCGGTGTTCACCGCGAACGGGGCCACCGATGCGGCCGGCAATACCGGCCCGGCATCGGACACCACTGCGACCACGACGATCACCCGCGACACCTCGGTTCCGGGCGTCACCGGGTTCACCTCGACGCAGTCCACGCCGACGAACGCATCGTCGATCGAGTACACCATCACGTTCTCCAAGTCGGTGAGCGGCGTTACGTTGGGCGATTTCTCCAATACGGGCACGGCGACGGGTTGCTCGTTCGCCGTGTCGGGCTCGGGTACCTCGTACACCGTCACGGTGTCGGGTTGCTCGGCCGGCACGATCATCCCACGATTCGCCGCCGACGGTGGCACCGACACGGCCGGCAACACCGGTCCTGCATCGGCGGCAACCGCGACCGACACGATCACCCGTGACACGACCGCGCCGACCGTCACCGGGTTCACCTCTACCCAGTCCACGCCGACGAATGCCTCGTCGATCGAGTACACCATCACGTTCTCCAAGTCGGTGACCGGCGTTGTGTCGGGCGACTTCACGAACACGGGTACGGCGACGGGCTGCTCGTTCGCGGTGTCGGGTAGTGGTTCGTCGTACACCGTCACGGTGTCGGGTTGCTCAGCCGGCACGATCATCCCAAGTTTCGACTCCGACGGCGCTACCGATGCGGCCGGCAACACCGGTCCTGCATCGGCTGCCACCGCAACCGACACGATCACTCGCGACACGACGGCGCCGACGGTCACTGGGTTCACCTCGAGCGAGTCATCGCCCACCACCAGCGACTCGATCGAGTACACGCTCACGTTCTCCGAGAGCGTCACCGGGCTCACCTCCGGGGACTTCACCAACACGGGCACAGCCACTGGTTGCTCGTTCGCGGTGTCGGGCAGCGGCACCACCTACACCGTCACGGTGTCGGGTTGCACCGACTCCGGCACGATCATCCCGCAGTTCGCCTCGGGTGGCGCCACCGATACGGCCGGCAACGGTGGACCAGCATCGGCCTCGACATCGACCACCCCCCTCGACTATGTCAGCCAGTTCACGGTCACCTTTAATTCGAACGGCGGCACCGGTTCGATGTCGGCACAGTCGTCGGCAACCGCCGCGAATCTGACGGCGAATTCGTTCTCGCGGACCGGGTACACGTTCGATGGTTGGAACACCGCGGCGAACGGTTCGGGTACCCCGTACGCGAACTCGGCGTCGTATCCGTTCACGTCGAGCACCACCTTGTACGCGCAGTGGTCGGCCAACACGCTGTCGGTTACCTACGACGGCAACAATGGGTCGGCACCGTCGGGCGGCTCGTCGTCCACGACGACGGGCGCAACGATGTCGTCGTTGGCAACGTCGACCCGCGCCGGTTACACACTGGCCGGTTGGTTCACGGCAGCAAGTGGCGGTACGCAGGTGACGACGTCGGCCGGTCACGGTCGTACGGCGGACTTCACGTTGTACGCACAGTGGACGGCCAACACGTTGACGGTCACCTACGACGCCAACGGTGGTACTACGCCGTCGGGTGGTTCGACGTCGACGGTCACCGGCGGCACGCTGTCGTCGCTGGCGACCACCTCGCGCACGAGCTACACGTTCAACGGGTGGTTCACGGCTGCCAGTGGTGGTACGCAGGTGACCACGTCGGCCGGCCACGGCCAGACCGCCAACTTCACGTTGTACGCGCAGTGGACGGCCGATTTCTGCACCGATGACTGTGAGGTCGGTGACGTGGGTCCGGGCGGCGGTCGGGTGTTCTACGTGGACGAAGACGGATTCCTTTGTGGTCCGACCTTGGCGTCCATCTGCAAGTACCTGGAGTATGCACCGAACACGGGTACGAGTGCCTGGTCGGACGTCGCGCTCCAATGGACGGGAACCTCGGGTCAGACGTCCAACCTCGGCTCCACCGCACGGGGAACAGCAGTTGGCACCGGCTACCGCAACACTCAGGTCATCGTGACCCAGGACAGCACCGCGTCGAAGGCAGGCACCCTCAGTCGCGAGTACCGCGGACCGAACAACCTGGACGACTGGTACCTGCCGGCGACCGACGAACTCAACGAGTTGTGCAAGTACGCGCGCCAGCAAACCACGGGAGACACATCGGTGGCCTGTACGAGCAGTGGCTCGTACAGGGCGGGAACGGGTTTGTCCCGTTCATTCCCCAACAATTACTGGGGCTCGACCGAGCGGAACGCAGTCCAAGCGGAGGTCGTGAGATTCGACGATGGACTCGTCACCACCTACATGAAGTCGGCTTCGCACTACGTCCGGCCGATCCGGGCCTTCCCGGCTGTGGCTGCACCGTCCGTGACGGTGACGTACGATGCGCAGGGCGGCAGTGCAATCAGCAGTGGGTCGGCGGTCATCGGTGGTCAGATCGATTCCTCACCGGGCACGCCGACTCGTGCGGGCTATGCGTTCAACGGCTGGTTCGAGGCGTCATCGGGTGGAACGGCGATCACGTTCCCGTATACGCACGGTGAGTCCGTGGACTTCACACTGTACGCACAGTGGACCGCTAACACCCTGACCGTGACCACCACTGAACAGGGCGGCACCTTGATTGCCAATGCCTCCACGACGACGGGTGGGACGATGGCGTCGCCGGGCACGCCGACTCGTACGGGCTATGCGTTCAACGGCTGGTTCGAAGCGTCGTCGGGTGGAACGGCAATCAGTTTCCCGTGGGAGCACGGGAAGACCGAAAGCTTCACGTTGTATGCGCAGTGGACTGCCGACACCCTCGACGTCACATTCGATGAGCAGGGTGGCAGCACGATCGCCGATACCACGACCACGACGGGTGCAACATTCGCCGATCCAGGCACGCCGACCCGCGACGGCTACACGTTTAAGGGCTGGTTCACCGCGTCCACCGGCGGGTCGGCGATTACGTTCCCGTGGACTCACGGTCAAACCGCGGATTTCACTCTCTATGCGCAGTGGATCTGTGGTGACACGTGTGCACTCGGGGACACCGGGCCGGGCGGAGGCACCGTGTTCTACGTGAATCTGGACGGCTTTGCATGTGGCGAGACGGACGCAAGTACGTGCACGTATCTCGAGGCCGCCCCAACGGGCTTCCCGCAGCCACCGCTGTGGGGGGAAGGTCTGTACAACCATGCGAACGCACTTACGACTGCACGGGCCTATCGAGGTCCGAACAATCTCACGGATTGGTACTTGCCGGATGGTACGGAGATTCAGCTGTTGTGCAAGTACGCACGAGGTCAGGACAACACGACACCGCTCGCCTTTAATCCATGCTTGCGAGAGGGCACCTTGAGAATCGGTTTCCTGGACGAGGACTACTGGAACAGCAGCACGGACGGACTTAGCCGCGGCTATCGCCTCGGTCTCACCACCGTTGGAGGAGTGACCGCCTTCTACAATGTGGAGTCGACCAAGTCCAATTCGTACCGAGTTCGACCGATTCGCGGAGGCGGGACACCAGTCGCAGACGGTTAGTGGAGGGATCCGAAGTCAGGGACGCATCCACCAATCATTGGAGACTCGTGCCGTGGTCTCCCACATATCCAGCGGTCTACTCGACCACCTCGGAGATCTGCATCACCGGCGCGATAGTGGTGTAGTTCGCCACGTCGGTCATCACCTCGCCGGTGAGCGGCGAGCCCATCGCGGCGTTGAAGGCATCCATCGAGACGAACGTCATGTGCACGGCGGCCACGTGCGGGCCGTTGACGCCCTTCTCGACGGTGGTGGCAACCGGGTTCCAGGCCCTCTGTGCGAGCGGCACGTGCGTGGTGCGGTAGTAGTCGTGGTCGAAGGTCGCGCCCTCGGTGGTCGGGTAGTACACGCTGACTCGGATCATGCCGCTGACCGTAGCAGCCGGGCTGCGACGTACGCTCGGTGCGCATGACCCCGCGCACCGCGGCCCAGCTGGCGCGCTACATCGACCATACGCTGCTCGCGCCCGAGGCGACGCACGACGAGGTGCTTTCGCTATGCCGTGACGCCGTTTCCTGGAACGTGGCGGCGGTATGCATCTCGCCGTCGTTGTTGCCGCTGGCCCCCGGCGTACTCGTGTCCGGCATTTCGCTCTGCACCGTCGTCGGGTTCCCGTCGGGGGCCCACGCCGCACGGATCAAGGCCGCCGAGGCGTCGCTCGCGGTGGAGCAGGGTGCCGGCGAGATCGACATGGTGGTGAACCTCGGGCTGGTGCGCGATGCCCGGTGGACGGGCGTGCAGGACGAGGTTCGTGGGGTGCGGAGTTCGATTGATGCGGTCCGCCCCGGCGTGGTGTTGAAGGTGATCTGCGAGTCGGCCACGCTGACCGACGACGAGCTGCGTTCCACCTGCAGGGCCGCCGTTGCCGGTGGAGCCAATTTCGTGAAGACGAGCACCGGATTCCACAAGGCGGGTGGTGCCACCGAGCATGCCGTCGCGATCATGCGCGGGGCGGTCGGGCCGAACATCGGCGTGAAGGCGAGCGGCGGCATCCGTACGACCGCCGCAGCGCTGGCGATGATCGCGGCAGGTGCTTCGCGTATCGGTGCGTCAGCGACGCGCGAGATCCTGGCAGGGATGCCGGACTAGCGCGCGGCGTCGATCGCGAGCAACACGTCGCGCAACACCGCACCGGCACGCGTGGCGGCACGCTTGCCAACGGCGATGACTTCCTCACCGCTGAGCGGTGTCGGCGAGATTCCGGCCGCCAGGTTCGTCGGCAGCGACAAGCCCAGCACTTCGAGCCCCACGTGGCGGGCGGCGATCACGTCGAGCACCGTCGACATGCCGACCAGGTCGGCACCCCAACTGCGCGCCGCACGGATTTCGGCGGGGGTCTCGTAGTGCGGTCCGTGCAGTCCGAGGTAGACCCCCTCGTTCATCGGCACGGCACCACGCGCGATCGTGCGCAAACGTTTGCTGTAGGCGTCGGTCAGGTCGACGAAGCGCCCGGCGAACGGGGCGGGCGGGTTGTCGCCGGTGAGCGGTGAGTGACCGGACAGGTTGATGTGGTCGCTGATCATCACCGGCTCGCCGATCGTCCAGTCCTCGCGCAACACACCGGCACCGTTGGTGACGACGGCGATGCGGCAGCCGAGGGCTGCGGCCGTGCGCACCCCGTGCGCCACCGGGGCGACGCCGTGGCCCTCGTAGAGGTGTGTACGACCCGTCAGCACGAGTACGCGCGAGGTGCCGACGGTGATTGACACCGCCTCGCCGCCGTGGCCGAGGGCGGAGGGCTTCTTGAACCCGGGCACGTCGCCGATGGGGCAGCGCTCGCCGGCGCCGAGCATGCCAATGGCATCGGCCCACCCCGAACCGAGGACTACGACGATGTCGTGTGCACCGTCGAATCGCCGACGAAGAAACCCGGCGGCGTCGGCGGCGAGATCGAACGGCGTGGTCATACGGCGATGCTAGGCAGCGTCACTCGTCGTCGGTATCGTCGTTCGCGACGGCACTGAAACCGGCTGCAGCAAGTCGCGCCAGCAGCTCGTCGCGCGGGCTCTCGCCGGGGCCACGGGCCTTGTCGTTGGCCACCCGCCAACCATGCCGCGACGAGTACACGAGCGGTGCCTCTCGAAGGCGGCCGTAGCCGTACTCCGTCACCTCGGCGAACATCAGCTCGTGGTCGCGCATCGGCATGGTCTGGAAGATTCGTGCATGCACCCACGCGAGGCAGTCGGGCACCACCGGCCTCCCGTCGACCACCGTCAAGTACTCAGGTGCGATGTAGTGGAACTTGCGACCCGGGTACGAGAAGTACTGCCCGATGTGCACCTGGTCGCCGGCGAGGAACGACACCGTGAACTCCCCGCTCGTCTTCATAAGCGGGTACGTATCGTGCTTCGGCGAGACGCTCGCCATGATGATCGGCTCCTCGAACGACACCTGCGTCACCCAGTGCGAGGTGTAGGCGCGGGTGACACCGTCGTGGGTGGCGGCCACGATCTCCACACCCTTCGCGGCCTGGCCGAGTGCGCGCTTCAGTTTCGGATCGATCATGTCGTGGTGCTCGGCGGCTCAGCGTATTCGCCGCGTCGGCTCGTCGGGGGCGCGAGCGCCACGATTAGCGTGAGTGCATGACCCGTCCCGGTATGTACTCGGGTGTCGCCACCGACGACGCCATGAACCTCGCAATGTCCGCCAAGGCGGTGCCGCTGTACGAAGCGGTGAAGAAATTCATCGCCGAAGAGATCGAACCCGTCACACGGAGGTACTTCGAACTCGGCGAGGGTCGTAGCAACCGCTGGGGCTACGGCGAGGGCCAGCTCGAATTGCTCGGGTCGTTGAAGGACAAGGCGAAGAAGGCCGGACTGTGGAACTTCTTCCTCCCGAATGCCGAGACCGGTGAGGGGCTCTCCAACCTCGACTACGCCTACATCGCCGTGGAACTCGGTAAGAACCCGATCGCCTCCGAGGTGATGAACTGCAGCGCCCCCGACACCGGGAACATGGAGGTGCTCGAGCGCGTCGGAACACCCGAGCAGAAGGAACGCTGGTTGAAGCCGTTGCTCAACGGCGAGATCCGTTCGGCGTACGCGATGACCGAGCCCGACGTGGCCTCGTCGGATGCAAAGAACCTCGCCTGCCGTGCGGAACGCGACGGTGACGAGTGGCTGATCAACGGTGAGAAGTACTACATCTCCGGCGCCGGCGACCCGCGCTGCAGGATCATGATCTGCATGCTGCTCACCAGCCCCGAGGCGCCGCCCCACAAGCGGCACTCGCAGATCCTGGTACCGATGGATACCCCCGGTGTGGAGATCCTCGGACCGATGGAGGTGTTCGGCGAGGACGATGCGCCCCACGGGCACATGCACCTGCGCTTCAACAACGTTCGAGTGCCGGCCTCGAACATGCTGCTCGGCGAGGGCCGCGGCTTCGAGATTTCCCAGGTGCGACTCGGACCCGGTCGCATCCACCATTGCATGCGCTCGATTGGCGCGGCCGAGCGGGCACTCGAGTTGATGGTGCGCCGCGGTCTCTCCCGCGAGGCGTTCGGCAAGCCCATCGCACGGCTCGGCAAGAACACCGAGACCATCGCCAAGGCACGCATCGAGATCGAGGCGATGCGGTTGATGGTGCTGCGCGCCGCCAAGGCGATGGACACGATGGGCAACGCCGAGGCACGAATCTGGGTGAGCGCGGTCAAGGCGATGGTGCCCGAGCGCGTGTGCAGGATCATCGACGAGGCGATCCAGGTGTTCGGTGCAACGGGCATCTCGCAATGGACGCCGCTCGCCCGCATGTACGCGGGTCAGCGCACGCTGCGGCTGGCCGACGGGCCCGACGAGGTGCACTGGCACGTGGTGGGTCGTGCCGAAATCGCCCGGTTCGAGGGTGATCCGCAGCCGACCACCGATTACGAGCGCAGCGAACTACGTTTCTCCGGCCCGTCCTGAGCGCCGTCGATCGGCCCGGTCCGCCGACCTGAGGGGTTCGCGGGCACCTTTGCTACCGTGACCGGCACGGCCAGGCGCACCAGCGCGGGCCGCAGGGAGGACGTCAGCACCATGGCCGCCAAGAAGAAGGTCGCACGGAAGAAGTCGGCGAAGAGGGTCGTCAAGAAGAAGACGGTCAAGAAGGCCGTAAAGAAGAAGGCCGCGAAGAAGCAGCCGGCCACGAAGAAGTCCGGGAAGACGAAGCCGAAGAAGTCGGCGAAGAAGCCGGCCGCGGCCGCACGGCAGGCGTCGCGCACGTCGGGACCGGTCGTGACCGCCCAGCGGATGTTCAACCTGGCGGCACTCGCCGAGACGGTGTCGGGCCCCGGGGTCGCCGCATCGCTGCCCCAGCACGTCCTGTCGCGCGGTCGGAAAGCCTTCATCGTCACCGACCAGGGCGTTCGCGGTGCGGGCATCGTGGCGCCGATCGTCGACGTGCTGCAGAAGGCCGGCGTGCAGACGCACGTGTTCGACGAGGTGTCCCCCAACCCGACCGACGTCAACGTCGCCGGTGGCGTCGCGGCGCTGCAACGGTTCGGCATCGACGGGACCGTCGTCGTGTTCATCGGTGGTGGTTCGGTCATGGATTGCGGCAAGTACATCGCGCTCGCCGCGCCGAACGGCATCGACAGCCTGAACCTCGCGTTCGCCCCGAACCTCGATGCGAACGACCGCATCGACTTCGGCACGCTCGCCCCGAAGGCGCAGGCGTCGAAGCCCGGCCTGCCGACCATCGCCATTCCGACCACCTCGGGGACCGCGTCCGAAACCAACGGCGGCGGACTCATCACCGACACCCTCACCAACCCGAAGGTGCACCGCAAGCTCACCTTCAGCAACCCGAGCGTGGCGCCGGCGGTGATCCTGCTCGACCCGACGCTCACCGTCGGTATGCCCGCGCGCGGTACCGCCGCCTGCGGCATGGACGTGCTGACGCACGCGATCGAGTGCTACACGTCGGCCAACTCCAACCCGTACGCCGATGCGCTCGCCCTGCACGCCATCCGGCTCACCGGTGAGTGGTTGCCGAGGGCGGTGGCGAACGGCAGCGACCTCGAGGCCCGTGCACAGATGCAGATCGCCTCGCACCTCGCGGGCCGCGCATTCTCGTCGGGGCCGCTGCTCGGCCTCGTGCATGCGACCGGGCACCCGATCTCGGGTCAGTTGCACCAGGCGCACGGACAGACCCTGGCCACGATGCTGCCGCACGTCATGCGCTACAACCGCGACGTCGTCGCCCGCCGTTACGCCGACGTGGGTGAGGCGCTCGGTTCCGAGCACGATCCCGAGGCGGGCATCGCCGCCGTGGAGAAGTTGTCGGCCACGGTCGGCACGAACAAGCGCCTGCGCGACCTCGGTGCGACCAGCGACAACATCGCCGACCTCACGCAGGACGCACTCCGCGACCTCATCATCCTCAATACGCCGAAGTACCCGACGCGCGGCGACGTACACGAGCTGTACGCACGGGCGTTGTAATCGCCGCGTGAGGATCCCGCCGTCCTAGACGGCGAGTTCCTTGCGGACCAGTTCGGCGATGGTCGTCCAGTGGGCGGCGAGCCCCGGGTGCAGTTCGTACCCGTCGACGTCGTGGAGCGGTACCCACTCGAACCCCGACGTCTCGTGGTTGGCGGCGTAGATGCCCGCGTCGTCGTTGGCGATGGCGATCACGGTGTCGTAGCGCCAATTGCCGTGGTCGTCCTGGAACACACGGCGTACGTCGATGCGGCTCTCGTCGACACCGACTTCCTCGGTGGCCTCGCGGATGGCGGCCTCGACCACGGTCTCGTGCGAGTCGCGCGCACCACCGGGCAACGCCCAGGTACCTCCGCCGTGCGTCCACTCGGCGCGCAACTGCAGCAGCACCGACGGCTGACCGAGGTCGGTACGAACGAGCAGCAACCCGGCGGCACCGTGCAGTCCCCAGTGCGCGTGCCCGCACAGGCAACGCACGAAGCCGTCACCGTCGCGGTGGGCCATCGGCGTCAGGCGTGGACGGGGGACGGGTCGATGCTGCCGCGCGTGGCCCAGCGCCCACCGGCGAGTGCACGCGATGCCCCGATGAGCAACGCCATCGTTACCGCGGTGATGAGGAACGTGGTGGTACGACCGAGCATCTCGTAGGAGAGGCCGGCGAACGATGCAGAAACACCGCCGGTCAACGTCTGGGCACCGCCGAGCAGTCCCTGGGCACCGGCCTGGCGCTCGACCGGCGCGACCATTCCGACCGCAACCCCCGCGCCTGTGACCGTCATGCCGTCGTTCAGGGTGTGCACGAGGAATACCGCCATCAGCAGCCACGGTACGGAGATCGCGCCGTACAACCCCATGCAGACGGCGCCGAACAGCATGCCGAAGCCACCGGCACGGAACGGGCCGATGCGCTGCACGAATCGACCGCCGTACGGCGCCATGAACACCATCGGCAGCACGAAGAGCGTCACACCGGTGTTCGCCATCCACGTCGGTGCGCCGAGATCGTTCATCATCAATGCCCAGAGGGAGTCGAACGTTCCGATCATGAAGAAGACGGCGATGCCGATGAGCACCCCGGCGGTGATCGCGCGATCACGGAGCAGGTCGACGGCGAACCGCTCGGTGGGGTGGTCCTCGGCGGGAACCTCCGGGATCGGCATCGAGAAGATCACCGCGGTCACCAGCGTGAGTGCCACCCCGATGACGATGAACGGTGCGGGGATGCCGAACGGTCCGACGAGGAACGTCGACACGACCGGTCCGGCGGCGAACCCGCCGACCTCGCACGACAACACGCGTCCGAGGTTGCGACCCAGGTGCTCCCTGTCGCTCACGATGATGACGCGTCGCATGGCGGGAAGTGCACAACCGAGACCGAGCCCCGAGAGGAACCGCGATCCGAGCAGTTCGGGCAGGGAGTCCGAGACCGCCATCGCGAAATTTCCGACGATCGCCATCGACAGCCCCACGAAGATGAGCCGACGTGAGAGTCCCCGGTCGGCCAGCGGGGCGATGGTCAACTGGGCGAAGAACGAGGTGAAGAATCCGATCGCGATGACGAACCCGAGCGCGGCCTCGCTGATCCCGAACTGCTCGCGGTAGTCGTCGAGCATGGTGAACATCACGCCGTACGCCGAGGACTTCACGGCGATCGCCACGAACAGGGCAACGAGCAAACGTCGGCGAGTCACGCAGCGAGGCTACTGACCGCCGGGTGCGGCCCCCGTCGCGTGCTGCGAGGATGTGTGCATGGCAAGCGTGCAGGTCATCAACCCGTTCGATCAATCGGTTGCGGGCACCGTACCGCGGGCGGAAATCTCCGACTGTGTGGCGGCCGTCGGTGCCGCCGAGGATGCGTTCCCGTCGTGGCGTGGCACCGCGCCCCGCGCGCGTGCGGAAATCCTGCGACGCGCCTACGAATTGATGATCGCCGAGCATGACGAGTTGTCGCGCACCATCGTGCGGGAGAACGGCAAGGTGCTCGCCGACGCGAAGGCGGAGGTCACCTACGCCGCCGAGTTCTTCCGCTGGTTCAGCGAGGAGGCGGTGCGAATCGACGGCGACTACCGCCGTGCGCCGTCGGGTGCGAACTGGCTGCTCGTCTCGCGCCAACCCGTCGGAGTCGCACTGCTGGCCACACCCTGGAACTTCCCGGCTGCGATGGCCACCCGCAAGATCGGTCCGGCCCTCGCCGCGGGCTGCACGGTGGTGCTGAAGCCGGCCAGCAATACACCGCTCACCGCGGTCGCCATCTGCGACATCCTCCGTCGTGCCGGGGTGCCCGAGGGCGTGGTGAACGTGGTGGTGCCCGAACCCGCCGGCCCTGCGGTGACGGCGATGCTCGAATCGGGCAAGGTACGCAAGTTGTCGTTCACCGGATCGACGAAGGTGGGATCGCTGCTCCTTGCCCAGGCGGCGCAGCGAATCATCAACTGCTCGATGGAGCTCGGCGGAAACGCCCCGCTCGTGGTGTTCGACGATGCCGACCTCGACGTGACGGTCGAAGGGGCGATGCTGGCGAAGATGCGCAACGGCGGCGCGGCGTGCACCGCGGCGAACCGGTTCTTCGTGCACGAGAGGATCCACGACGAATTCGTCGAGGCGTTCGGCCGGCGGATGTCGGCGCTCGTCCTCGGCGATGGTCTCGATCCGCGAACCAACGTCGGGCCGCTCGTGTCGCGCACCGAACAGGACGGCGTGGCGAAGCTGGTCGAGGGAGCCGTCGCTCAGGGTGCCACCGTGGTGTGCGGTGCGAGGCGGGCGGACGACGGGTCGTTCGGGTACCACCCGACGGTGCTGACCGACGTCGGGTTCGATGCGGACATCCTGCGACACGAGATCTTCGGACCGGTCGCCCCGATCGTGCGCTTCACCGACACCGACGACGTCCTCCGCCACTGCAACGCCGTCGAGCACGGTCTCGTCTCGTACGTATTTACCCGCGACGTCGCCCGCGGACTGCGGTTCGCCGAGGCGCTCGAAACCGGGATGATCGGACTCAACCGCGGCCTGGTCAGTGATCCGGCCGCTCCGTTCGGCGGGGTCAAGGCGTCGGGCCTCGGTCGGGAGGGTGGCCACGACGGTCTCCTCGCCTTCCTTGAAACGAAGTACGTGGCGGGAAACTGGTAGCAACCGGCGGGGCCCCGCTGGCACAATACGAATATGAGCGCAGGAGCTCGGAAGATCTGCGTGGACCTGCTGAACGAGGCCGGGGTTCCCGTCGGCGGCAGTGCACCATTTGCCGTGCACGTGCACGACGAGCGGTTGTGGGCACGAGTGATCGCGCAACGACAACTGGGTCTGGGCGAGGCGTACATGGAGGGCTGGTGGGATTGCGCCGAGCTCGACGAGATGCTCGCCCGGGTGATCTCCATCAACGCCGCGAACCGGATCCCACTACGACCGCGTATCGCCTGGCACGCCCTCAGTTCGACGATCAGCAACCGCCAGACGAGGCGTCGCGCAGCCGGCAATGCCCGGCGCCATTACGACATCGGCAACGACCTGTACGAGCGCATGCTCGACAAGCGGATGGTCTATTCGTGCGGATACTGGCAGCACGCCGCCGACCTCGATACCGCTCAGGAAGCCAAGCTCGACCTCGTTTGTCGGAAGCTCGATCTGCAGCCCGGTATGCGCCTGCTCGACATCGGTTGTGGTTGGGGTGGATTCCTGCAGTTCGCCGCGGAGCGTTACGGGATCATCGGCACCGGCATCTCACCCGCCGTGCACCAGGTGTCGACCGCACGCGAACGGTGCGCGGGACTGCCGGTCACCATCGAGGCGATGGAGTACCGCGACCTGCGCGGGAGCTTCGACAGGATCGTATCGATCGGCATGCTCGAGCACGTCGGGCCGAAGAACCTGAAGAGGTTCCTGCACACCTGTGACCGGCTGCTCGCGCCGGGCGGAATGATGTTGCACCACACGATCGGATCGACGGTGTCCAAGCACCACACCGATCCGTTCTTCGACCGGTACATCTTCCCGGGTGGTGTGCTGCCGTCGCTCGCGCAGTTCTCGCGGGCGGCCGAGCCCGGCTGGGTGATCGAGGACGTGCACAACTTCGGTCCCGACTACGACCGAACGCTCATGGCGTGGAACGCCAACGTCGAGGCACGATGGTCGGAGATTCCGCGCTACGACGAGCGGTTCAGGCGGATGTGGCGGTTCTACGTGCTCGGCTCCGCCGCGGGTTTCCGGGCCAGGTCGCTGCAACTGTGGCAGATCGTGATGCGCCGCCAGGGCCGGGCACCGCGATATTCCGCCGCCCGCTAGGCGGGTGACACCGGTGCCCCGTCGGACACCCGTCGACGTCGCCGTGCCGTGACGACGGCCCACCAGACCATCGGAACCTGCAGCGGGAGACGACCGTAGGCAACCAACCGGTCGGCGAGGTCGCGATCGCGCCAATCCCACGCCATGTAGAGGTTCGCGGGGTACACCGCCACGAACAGCGCGGCGGCCGCCCACAGCGCGAGCCGGCGCGTGCGCGACACGACGATGCCGAGTCCGACGAGCAGCTCCGCGACGCCGCTCACGTACGTGGCGGCACGCGGGGTGCCCGGCGCCCACGGCGGAACGATCGCGTCGAAGAACCCGGGGTTGAGGAAGTGGGCGACACCCGCGACGAGCAGGAACGCAGCGAGTAGTTTCTCAGAGCGGGTCATGCGCGAAGACTAGGCCGTCATCGTGCGACCCGACGAGGAGAAACCACGAGCATGACCGACCGCATCGACACCCGCACCAACTGGCTCGATCCGAACCAGTTGAACGCCGTGCGCGGTCAGGTGCCGCTCGTCTACGTCGATGCGGTCCCCGTGCGCACCGACGACATGGGCAACGTCACCGCGGTCGGAATGCTGCTGCGCCAGGCTCCCGACGGGAGCATCTCCCGCACCGTCGTGTCGGGTCGAGTGCTGCTGAACGAGCGGATTCGTGAAGCGTTGTTGCGGCACCTCGAGAAGGACCTCGGTCCGCTCGCCCTCCCCAAGATTCCGCCCGAACCCTCCCCGTTCACGGTGGTGGAGTACTTCCCCGATCCGGCGATCTCCGGGTTCCACGATCCACGGCAACACGCCGTCAGCCTCGCCTTCGTCGTGCCCGTGTCGGGCGACTGCCAACCCTCCCAGTCGGCGCTCGATCTCGCGTGGTACTCACCGAGCGAAGCGGTGAGCGAGCCGGTGCGCCGGGAGATGACGAGCGGTCACGACCGGCTCATTCGCCTGGCGCTCGCCTCCGTCGGCGCACTGCCCTAGGGCGCCGTCCGGGCGGAGGAGCGAACACCCGAACCTCCTCGCCGTCGGGCTGCTGCAGGGTGAGGGAGATGCCGTCGTCGATGTCCTCCGGCTCGGTGGACGCCTCGATCACGACGGCCGGTTCCTCCTTGGGTTTGCGACCGAGCAGGCGGTCGAACACCACCATGCCTCCGGCCAGCATCGCCCCGACGGTTCCGTAACGCTGTGCCGCGCGGCGCACCATGTGTGCATCGTCGGTGAGTGCAGGTTCGTCGGTGGGTACGAGTTCGTCGTCGTGCGGGTTTTCGTCGCCAGGTTTCATCCACCACAACCTACGCACGCACCGACCCCGGAATCACCCGTTCGGATGTGACCGACGAATACTCTTTCTGCCATGCCAGAGGGCGACACGATCTACCGGGCAGCAGCGGCGCTGCGGATCGCGCTCATCGGCAAGAAGATGGTGCGGTTCGAGGCAGCCCGACTCGACGGTGCGGCACCCCGCGTCGGTCAGACCATCGAGGAGGTGCGCAGTCGCGGCAAACACCTCGAGATCGTCTGGGATGACGGCACCGTGCTGCACACCCACATGCGCATGACCGGATCGTGGCACGTGTACCACCCGGGTGAGCGATGGCGAAAGCCGCCGTCGCGGGCCCGCGTGGTGATCGGCGTCGCCGATTGGGTCGCCGTGTGCTTCTCGGCGCCGGTGGTGGAGACGTACCGGGACTTCGACCCGCGTCGGCACCCGATCCTCGGGAAACTCGGTCCTGATCTCTGCCAGGAATCCCCCGATCTGGACGAGTGCGTCCGCCGCATGATGACGTACGATCCCCGGGAGACCACCGTTGCCGAGGTGCTGCTCGATCAGCGGGTCGTGTGCGGTGTGGGCAACGTGTACCGCTGCGAACTGTTGTGGGCCTGCGAGATCAACCCGTGGGCGCGGATCGGGGAGATGACCGAGGACGAGTGCCACGAGATCGTGCGCCTCGCCCACGAGTTGCTGCGTGCCAACCTGCGCCGACCCGAGCGGATCACCGCTCCCTCGGTGGAAGGCGGGCTGGCCGTGTACGGCCGCCAGGGCAAGAAGTGCAGCCGCTGCGGTGATCTGGTACGTGTGACCCACCACGGGGAGGCGAACCGGGTGCTGTACTGGTGCGCCGGGTGCCAGACGGTGCACACCCCGCCGGTGACCGCACCGCGACGGCTGATCGACGACACGCCGACCGACAAGCATCCGGCCGCACTGATCTTCTCGGAGCGGCTCGAGGAGAGGTAGTCCCGCAGCCCGACCACCGTTCGGGTCGGAACGTCAGGTGGTGGAGATCGCCTGCACGACGTCGACCTTGGTCGCACGCCACGCCGGGTAGATCGCGGCAACCACACCGAGCACGAACGAGATCAGCACGATCGTGATCGTGCTACCGACGGGGAGACTGAACCCGATGCCGGAGTCGCCGCTCAGTGCCTCCACCACCACCACGCCCATCACGATGCCGAGCACCACACCGGACACCGCGCCGAGTAGCGACGTGATGACGCTCTCCCACCGCACGGTGGTGCGGACCTGGGCCTTGGTCATCCCGACCGCGCGCAGCAGCCCGATTTCGCGACGCCGCTCGAACACCGAGAGCAGCAACGTGATGACGATGCCGACGATGGCGATGAGGATCGACAATCCGAGGAGTCCGTAGATGAGGGCGAGGATCTGGTTCACCTGCGCCGCCTGTTCGTCGATGAACTCGTCCCTCGTCTGCAGGGTTCCGACGCCCGTGTCGCTGCTGATCGCCGCCACCCTGCCGCGAACCTCGGCGATGTCGGCACCGGCCGCCGCCTTGATGTACACGAACGCATCGAAGATCGGCGTCGGGGCATCGGCGAACATCTCGCGACTCGCCACGTAGTTGGCGAAGCTGGTGTCGCCGGAGACGAAGCCACGAACCTCCGCGTCGATCACCTTGCCGTCAATGCGCACGACCTGGATTCGGGTGCCGACGTCCCAGCCCTTCTCCAGGGCGTTGTCCTCCTCCACGAAGATGCCGTCGGAGCCGAGGGACGCGAGGTCGCCCTTCGTCACCCCGAGATCGAACAGTCCGGTGATGGTGGCCGGGTTGATCGTCTGGACGAAGACGCCACGGAACGAACCCGGCTGGCCCGCAGGGGTACCGCCCTGATCGGTGGTCGCGGTGTCGACCGGTTCGTTCGGGTCGATGATCCGCACGTTGGTGAAGCCGACACCCGTTGCTTGCGCGACGCCGTCCAACCCGGTGATCTGGTCGGTGACCGAGAGCGGGATTCCGCCGAAACCCTGCGAGTCGACGGTGAGCGCCAGGTCGCCGGAGAACGCGGCGCCGAACGTGTCGCGAATCTCGGTACGGATGCTGGCAGCGAGCGCACTGAAGGCGGTGACGAGCGCGACGCCGATCAGGACGGGTGCGGCGGTGCGCGACGTGCGCTTCGGGTTGCGGGCGGCGTTCTGGCGGGCCATGGTTCCGCTTACGCCGCGCAGACGTGCAACCGGCGAACCGATGAAGAGCGCCACCGGCCGTGCGATCGCCGGGCCGAGGATGAGGACGCCGGCGAAGACGCCGAGCACCCCGAGACCGAGGAACTGCACCGGGGCATCGTTCATCGACGCGACGAGTCCCGCCGCGCCGAGACCGACGAGCACGAGGCCGATGACGATGCGTCGCAGGAGGTTGCCGGCGGTGTCGAGCGCGGTGTCGCGCATCGCGGCCAGCGGCGGAACCTTGCCGGCACGTCGGGCCGGCAACCACGCAGCGAGCACGGTGACGACGACACCGGCGACCATCGTGTTGGTGAACGAGGACGTGTTGATCGACAATCCGCGAGTCGGTACCTCGAACCCGGTCGCCTTCAGCAGGGCGTTCAGTAGCTGCGAGAGCAGGATGCCGATACCGAATCCGATCAACGAACCGACGACGCCCATGGCGGTCGACTCGACGAGCAGCGACCGCGAGACCTGGCGGCGGCTGGCGCCGATCGCCCGCATCAGCGCGTTCTCCCGTTGGCGCTGGGCGGCGGTGATGGAGAACACGTTGTAGATGACGAACGAGCCGATTCCGAGCGCGATGTAAGAGAACACGATGAGGAACGTGGCGAAGATGTTCAGCACGTCCTTGATCTGGCCCTGCACCTCCGCGGTGATCTCGGCTCCGGTCAGGGTCTCGAGCTTGAGATCTGGCGACAGCGCGGCGTCGATCCGTCGGGCGAGTTCCTCGTCGTTGACCGTGTCGTCGCTCTCGACGAGGATCGCGTCGACGTAGCCGGGTTGCAGCAGGAATTCAGACGCCGTCGGCTGGTCGAACAGGGCGAACGTCGCCCCGCCGGGCGACGCGATGTCGCCGTAACTGGCGATACCGACGAGGGTGAACTCGCGCGGCCCGGCGAACGACACGACACGGACCTTGTCGCCGACCACGAAATCGCCGTTGTCGGCGGTGGCCTTGTCGAGCATCACTTCGTCGGGTCCGACGGGTAGTCGTCCGTCGGTGACGCTCCAGAGTCCGGCCGACTCCGCCGATGCGATACCGCCGAACGTCGGGGGGCCGCCACCCTCGCTGCCGAGCGGCTTGCCGTCCTTGCCGATGACCCGGGCGAACGCCTGGATGTCGCCGGTCGCCGAGGTGACACCCTCGACGCCGCGCACGGTATCGAGCACCGAGATCGGCGTGGTGGCCCGCTGCTCACCGCCGAAGTCGAGTTCGAGGAACGTGGTGGACCTTACGTAGGCGTCGACGTCGCGGAAGACGTCGGCGAACAGTCGGTCGAACGTCTGGTTGATGGTGTCGCGGAAGACGAACGTGCCCGAGAGGAACGCGGTGCCGAGGATGACGGCGAGCGAGGTGAGGACGAGACGACCCGTGCGGGCGAGCGTCATCTTGATGGCCAGACGGAACATCGTGGTCCTAGTCGCCGAGACGCTTCAGGTAGTCGAGCACCTTCTGCGCCGTCGGGGCCAGCATCTCGCCGGCGACCTTGCCGTCGGCGAGGAAGACGATCCGGTCGGCGTAACTGGCGGCCACCGCATCGTGGGTGACCATCACGATGGTCTGGCCGAGATCGGTCACCGCCCGGCGCATGAACTGCAGCACCTCGGTGCCGGTCCGCGAGTCGAGGTTGCCGGTCGGCTCGTCGGCGAAGATGATGTCGGGCTGGCTGGCGAGTGCGCGGGCGATGGCAACGCGCTGCTGCTGACCACCCGACAGTTCGCTCGGGCGGTGCTTCAGTCGGTCGCGCAACGAGATGGTGTCGATCACCCGGTCGATCCACGCCCGGTCGCCCTTGCGGCGGCCGAGCGTGAGGGGCAGGAGGATGTTCTCCTCGGCATTCAGCGTCGGGATGAGGTTGAACGCCTGGAAGATGAAGCCGACCTTCTCGCGTCGTAGTTCGGTGAGTCGTTTGTCGTTCAGCGTCGAGAGGTCGACGTCGCCGATGAACACCCGACCGTTCGTCAACGAGTCGAGTCCGGCGATGCAGTGCATGAGCGTCGACTTGCCCGAGCCGCTCGGACCCATGATCGCGGTGAACGTCCCCTTCTCGAAGGACACGTCGACGCCGTCGAGGGCGCGGACCTCGCTGTCGCCCGAGCCGTAGATCTTGCTGGCGGCCACCGCCCGTGCTGCGGCGGTACTTACGTCGATGGTGGGGGGTGGGAGCGTGGTCACCACTCCAAGATACTTGCGATTACGGCTTCGGTCGGATGTCGAGTCCGAAGCGCGCCGCGAACTCGTCGTAGTACCCATCGTCGTCCTCGTGACGGCCGAGCGCGACCCATTCCTCGTCGCTCATCGACTCGCGCGCCGATATCAGCTCGTCGGCTCCCCATGAGCACCTCCACCGCAACCTCGGTACGTCCGTCGTGACCGCCTCGAGGATCGTCGTCGCCGCCTCCTCGGCCGGCGTTGCGCGGGCGATCCCCTCCGCGTAGAAGGCGAAGAGACGCCGGTAGTGAGCGTCGTAGGCCCCCGACTGGTTGGGTGCGTCGACGTTCTTGCCGAAGATCGAACTCCGCGTGACACCCGGCTCGACGATGGCGACCCTGATCCCGAACGGCGCGAGTTCCTGTGCCAGCCCTTCGCTCATTCCCTCCACCGCCCACTTCGAGACGTAGTACGGCGATTGCGCGATCGCGGTGATCTTCCCGACGACCGACGAGACGTTGACGATCGTGCCGCGACGCCGCTCGCGCATGCCGGGCAGCACCGCCTGGATGCAGCGCACCGAGCCGTTGAGGTTGACGTTGAACACCTCCGTGTACGTCTCGACGGGACACTCCTCGGTGACCGAGTTGCCCCCGACCCCGGCGTTGTTGACCAGTACGTCGACGTGGGGCGTGGCGGCGAGGATCGTTCGGAAACCCGCGGTGACCGAGTCGGAGTCCGCGACGTCCATCTCCACCAGCTCGATGCGCTCGGCAACCCCGAGCTCCCGTGCCCTGGCCAGGAGCTTGTCGGCCTTGGCGGTCGACCGCACCGTGCCGAACACCGAGTAGCCGGCCTGAGCGAAGGCGATGGTGGTGGCCCGACCGATTCCCGAGTTTGCGCCGGTGACAACGGCGACCGAGGGGCTCGTCACGGGCTCCACGGTACGCCAGTACCCTGCCGAAGGATGGCAACGGCACGTCGTCGCAGGTGGCTGGGGGTACTCGTCGCCATGGTCGTGCCGTCGGTGGTTCCGGCGACCCCACCGGCGGCGGCATCCGCGCAGACCGGTGACTACATCATCATTCTCGGCGAGTCGGCGAGCGTCGCCGAGAAGGTGCGCTCGGAGCGTTCGCGGGGCAACGAGGTGTCCGATGTATTCAGCAGTCGGGTGAAGGGTTTCGTCGCCGAACTCGACGCCGCCGACGTCCGTCGACTGCGCGGGGATGCACAGGTGCTCGTCGTCGAGCGGGACTCGACGTTCGCGGTAACCGGCGTACCCACGGAATCGTCCCCCGCCGATGGACCACCGACGTCGAGCAGCTCGTCGAGTACCTCCACGAGTACGACGTCGACGACCACGACGACCCCGGTGGCGCCTGCGACCACGGTGACCGCCGATGCCGCGAACGACCGCGAATACATCGTCACACTGCGAACGGGGGTCGAGGTGGTGTCGTTCGCCGCGGCGCAGGCCGACGGCGGAGCGCGGGTCATCGGTACCGTCACTGCCGCCCTGAACGCGTTCGCGGCGGTGCTCTCGAAGTCCCAGATAGCCCGGCTGGCCGCCGATCCGGGGGTGTCGTTGATCGAGGAGAACGCCGAGGTCCGGGTGCTCGACGACCAAGCCGACCCACCCTCGTGGGGGCTCGACCGGATCGACCAGCGTTCGGTCACCCTCGACCGAACGTACTCCTACGACTTCACGGGAGCCGGTGTCACCGCCTACGTCGTCGATACGGGCGTTCGCAGCGACCACCTCGAATTCGGTGGTCGCGTCGCCACCGGCTTCACGCGCATCTCCGACGGTCGCGGGACCCAGGACTGCCACGGTCACGGCACCCACGTGGCCGGCACGATCGGCGGGCAGACGTACGGTGTGGCGAAGGAAGTAACGATCGTTCCCGTGCGCGTCATGGCGTGCGACGGCCGTGGCAGCACGTTCAACATCATCGCGGGGCTGGATTGGATGATCACCCACCACGCCGCCGGGGTTCCGGCGGTCGCGAACCTCAGTATCGGGGGTTCGTTTCACAGCGGGTTGAATCAGGCCGTTGCCAGTGCCGTGCGCGACGGCATCACGGTGGTGGTCGCCGCCGGCAACAACAACAACGACGCGTCCAAGTACTCTCCGGCGTCGGCAGCCTCCGCGGTGACCGTCGGCGCCACCGCGATCACCGACGCACGCTCCTCGTTCTCCAACTACGGCTCGGCGCTCGATCTTTTCGCACCGGGTTCGGGCATCGTCTCGGCATCGATCGTGTCGTCGACCGCGTCAACCACGCTCTCGGGCACGTCGATGGCCGCACCCCACGTGGCGGGAGCCGCCGCCCTGCTCCTGCAGGAACAGCCCGGTCGCACCCCGGCACAGGTGTTCGCGGAACTGGCGGCGTACGCAACGCCGGACCTCGTGACCGATGCAGGGACCGGGTCACCGAACCTCCTCCTCTTCACCCGCTCGCGTTGGACGACCCCGCTCCCGACGTTGCCCAGTGCACCGCGGTCGCTCGTCGCCAGCGCCGGGGTCAACCGGGCGACGCTCACCTGGACTGCTCCGACGCAGGCCGGCACCGGCGGTGTCTCGGACTACGTCGTCGAGTACTCCTCGAACGACGGCTCATCGTGGACGACCTTCCCCGACGGGGTGTCCACCACGACCTCGGCCGTCGTCACGGGATTGGTCAACGGCACCACGTACTCGTTCCGGGTCAGCGCACGCAACGACGCCGGTACGGGTCCGGCGAGCGGTGTCGTACGCACGGCGGTAGGCGTGCCGTCGGCACCGGGAGGCGTGGATGGTACGCCAGGCCCGTCGCAGGTCGGCCTCGCGTGGTCGGTCCCCGGTGAGACGGGCGGGTCGCCGATCACCGACTACGTCGTGGAGTACCGAGCGGACGACGAGTCTCCGTGGAGCACGTTCGCGGACGGGGTCTCGACGGCGACGGTGGCGACGGTGACCGGACTAACCAACGGTGTCGCGTACCGGTTCCGTGTAAGTGCCACCAATGCGGTCGGTACCGGGTCACCATCGACGTCGGTCACCGTCGTGCCATGGCAGGCCGATGCGCCGAGCGTGCCGCGCGACCTCGTCGTTGAAGCGGTGATGGCCACGTCGATGGTGCTCGAGTGGCGCGCCCCGACGACCGACGGCGGAAGCCCGGTGCTCTCCTACGAGGTCGACCAGTCCACCAACGACGGCGCTACATGGTCACCCTCGGTCCTGACGGGTCGCGAGGAGCGTCCCGCCGGCGTACACGCGGCGACGGTGTACGCACTCGAGTCGGGTCGCGAATACCGCTTCCGCGTGCGGGCGATCAATGCCACCGGCAGTTCCGACGCTTCGGCGGCGACTCCGCCGCGTGCCCCCGGGATTCCCGATGCGCCGATCGATGTCCGTGCCGTCGAGGCGGGACCTCGACGGATCACCCTCCGCTGGGAACGACCGTCGTCCGATGGCGGGGTCGCACTGACCCGGTACACGATTGACTACGCGCTCGACGACGGTCCGTGGACGCCGTGGCCCGGACACGTCGACGTGGCCGACTGCACCTGTCAGTACCTTGCGACAACGCTCACCGACCTCACCGACGGCGTGCCGCACGTGTTCCGGATCCGTGCGGAGAACATCGTGGGGGCCGGTCCCGTGTCCGATCCGACCGATCCGATGATCCCGCTCACACCCGAACCACCGGGACCGCCGCGCGACGTGACCGCAACCCCGCTACCGGCGCTCGTCGACCTGGAATGGAACGAACCTGAAACCGATAACGGGGCGCCGATCACCGATTACATCGTCGAGCACTCCGTCAACGGTGGTTCGACGTGGACGACCGTCGCCGACGCAACGAGTACCGCAACGGTCGCTTCGGTGTCCGGTATGTCGGTCGGTGTCGCGCACCTCTTCCGGGTTCGTGCGGTCAACTCGGCGGGTACGGGGAGTCCGTCGGTGGCGTCGTCACCCGTCTCCGTGCTCCCCCCGCTCGCGAACGATGCGTTCAGCGGTGCGATCCCCATCGTGTGCGGCGGTGGATGTGCCTCGGGAACCACCGTCGGACTTGCCAGCACCACGAGAACCGCGACGCGCGAGTCGGGTGAGCCGAGTCATGGTGGTCCCGGTGGCTCCGCATCGATCTGGTATTCGTTCTCGATCGCCCAAGCCGGCGTCGTCGTCATCGACACGCAGGGGAGCAGCTTCGACACGTTGCTCGGGGTCTACACGGGATCGGTCGTCGGTGCGCTGAACGTGGTTGCCGTCAGCGACGACGCCAGCCCCGGGAGCACGTGGAGCCGGGTGACCTTCGAACCCGAACCCGGCACCACCTACCGCGTGGCGGTCGACGGGTACGCCGGCGCGACCGGTGCAACGACGCTCAACTGGACCTTCACCGTCCCGCCGCCACCCGAACGCCCAGATGCCCCGCGGGACGTGCGTGCCGTCGCCGGTGACGCGTCGGCGGGTGTCTATTGGACCGCACCGCTGAACGACGGTGGCGCCCCGATCACGGGGTATACGGCGACCGCAACACCGGGTGGACGTTCCTGCACCACAACCGGAGCGCTGACGTGTGCGATCTCCGGGCTCGTCAACGGCACCGATTACACCTTCGCTGTCGTGGCCGTCAACCGGGCCGGAAGCGGAGACGTATCCATTGCCTCGTCCGTCGTCACGCCGAGCAAACGTCCGAGCGGCGGCATCGTGCCGCTCTCGTGGGGGCTCGATCGCGTGGATCAACGCGGTCTTCCACTCGACGATCGGTTCGTCCGCACCGCCGATGGTGCCGGTGTGACGGTGTACGTCGTCGACACCGGAGTTCGTCCGACGCACGCCGAGTTCGCGGGACGAGTCGCACCCGGGTACTCGGCCATTGATGACGGGAACGGTTCGTCGGACTGCCACGGTCACGGCACCCACACGGCCGGCGTCATCGCCGGATCGAACTACGGTGTCGCCCCGGCCGCACTGATCGTGCCGGTCCGGGTGCTCGACTGCGAGGGTCTCGGCAGCACCTCGGAGGTCATCGCGGGGATCGACTGGTTGATCGCCCACCACACCGGAACCACACCGGCCGTTGCCAACATGAGTCTCGGTGGTCCGCGTTCCGCGGCCCTCGACATGGCGGTGGCCCGCGGAGTCGCCGACGGCATCACCTTCGTCGTCGCTGCCGGAAACTCGAACGTCGACGCGTGCACGGTGTCACCGGCCGGCGAGCCGGATGCCATCACCGTCGGGGCCACCGATTCCGCCGACGCACGCTGGAGCTCCTCCAATTTCGGCAGCTGCGTCGACGTCTTCGCACCGGGCGTGGCGATCGTGTCCGCCGGGCACACCAACGACGCGGCAACCCGCGTCCTGACGGGGACGTCGGTCGCTTCGCCGCACGTCGCGGGAGTTGCCGCGTCGGCCCTCGGGCGCAACCCGACGTTGACACCCTCGGCGGTCGCTGCACTCATCGTCTCGACCGCCACCAAGGACGCGATCACCAACCCGGGCAGCGGGTCGGCGAACCGGCTGCTCTACGCAATGCTCGAGCCGTATGCGACCAACGGTGACGACGGTTCGGGCGGAGGCTCCGGTGGCGGTGGCTCCGTCGACCCCGATCCGTCGACCAATGCTCCGACCGCACCGACGACGTTGCCCGTGACGACGCCGACGACCCCGACACCCGTCTCCGCGGGATCGGGGTCGACACCACGTCCTGCGGTGCCCGGCCCCGGGGTTCGACCGCCGCGTGGCACGCCGTCCCCGGTCCTGCCCGCGACGGCCACGCGCGCGAGGGTGTCGGTGCGCCCCGACGGACGCATGCTGCGCATCACGGTGACCGCCCCGCAGGGCTCGCTCGTGCACGTGTACCGCAACGATCGTCTGGTCCGGACCCTGACGGCCCCCGAAGCCCGGAGTTTCTCCATCCCCGCGAAGGGTTCGTCACCCGGGGACGTCGACGTCCTGGTGGTGGCAGCGTCCGGGCGGGTGTTCGTCGGCCCGTGACCATCGTCCTGCGCCGGGGGTCCCGGGCGTCCTACGGTGTGGGGCGATGAAACCCTCGATCACCACGCTCGGACAACTGAAGTCCTCCGGATGGAAGTCGCGCTCGGTGAAGGACGAGATCCGGGAAAACACGGTGCGGGCGATCCGTTCCGGCACGCCGCTCGTGTCCGGGATCATGGGATACGACGACACCGTGTTGCCGCAGGTGCAGAACGCGATGCTCGCCGGTCACGACGTGGTGTTCCTCGGCGAACGCGGTCAGGGCAAGACACGGATCATCCGCTCGCTCACCGGGCTGCTCGACGAGTGGATGCCGATCGTCGCCGGGAGCGAGATCAACGATGATCCGTTCCACCCGGTCTCGCGTCATGCCCGCGACCTGGTACGTGACCGCGGTGACGAGACCCCGATCGAGTGGGTACACCGCGACGATCGCTACGGCGAGAAGCTCGCCACGCCGGACACCTCGATCGCCGACCTCATCGGCGAGGTGGATCCGATCAAGGTGGCGGAGGGTCGTTACCTCAGCGACGAACTCACCCTCCACTACGGGTTGGTGCCGCGCACGAACCGGGGCATCTTCGCGATCAACGAACTCCCCGACCTCTCCGAGCGCATCCAGGTCGGACTCCTCAACGTGCTCGAGGAGCGCGACGTGCAGGTACGCGGCTACAAGATCCGGTTGCCCCTCGACGTGCTGCTCGTTGCCTCCGCCAATCCGGAGGACTACACCAACCGCGGCCGCATCATCACCCCCCTGAAGGACCGCTTCGGTAGTCAGATCCGAACGCACTACCCGCTCGACGTTTCGACCGAGGTCGAGATCGTTCGCCAGGAAGCGCGTCCGGCGACCATCGGCGAGGTGACGGTCCACTATTCGACGTTCATGGAGGAGATCGTCGCCGAGATCAGCCATCTCGCGCGGAGCAATGCCAACGTCAGTCAGCGCAGCGGCGTGAGCGTGCGACTCTCGGTGAGCAACCACGAGTTGCTCGCCGCCAATGCCATCCGGCGCGGCCTACGGGCGGGGGAGACGGTCGTGGCGCCGAGGGTGAGCGACCTCGATGCGCTCGTTGCCTCGACCGCCGGCAAGATCGAGGTGGAGAGCGTCGAGGATGGTCGCGAAGGTGCGGTCTTCGACCAGATCGTGAAGGGGGCGGTGCTGCAGGTGTACCGTCGCCGGGTTCCCGGGGACAAGACGCGCGAGATCGTCGCGGCCTTCGAGTCGGGCACCGTGGCGAACACGGGCGAGGACGTCTCGTCGGCCGAACTGGTGAAGCTGGCGGCCGACGTCGCGGGGTTGCGCAACCTCGCCGTTGTGCTCGGAAACGGCGACGAGTCGCCGGCGGCGGTGGCCAGTGCCGTCGAGTTCGTGCTCGAAGGATTGCACCTCGCGAAGCGGCTCAACAAGGATGCGGCCGGCGGTCGCTCCGTGTACCGCTCGCGATCGACGGGCGTCTGACGGGGCGTCAGCCCCCGAACGGCGTCCGTGTCCAGTGCTCGGACGTGTCGTTGCGGTAGCCCGACGGCACCACACCGACCAGCCGCGACACGTGGATCGGGTCGTCGAAGCCGCGCAGCATGAACTCGCCGACCGGTTCGGCGACGATGCCATCGGGGAGGTGGCGCGCCTGCTCGGTCGGGATGAGCACCCCGTAGCGGGCGGCTTCGTCGCAGAGCCGCGAGGCGAGGTTCGGGGCGTCTCCGATGTAGTCCTCGCCCTCGAAGAGGATGATGTCGCCGGTCGCCATGCCGATGCGCAGGCGCAGTTCACCGAGGCGCTCGGCGAAGCGCCGCTGCAACTCCATGGCGAAGATGATCCCGCTGTTCTGGTCCACGGCGATCGCCATGAAGCCGTCCCCGAGGAACTTGTCGATCCGCACACCCACCTCGGACGCGAGGTCGCGCGACACTGCACGGAAGTCCTTCAGCATCGCCTTGGCCTGTTCGTCGTCGGTGCGCTGGATGAAGGACGTGAATCCCGACAGGTCGACGAAAAGTATCGTGCGCGGATACCGCATCGTGGCTCCAATGCTACGGTTCGCGTATGGGCGCGCGATTCCGGTACTCACGTTGGGACGGTACCCAGCAGGGATTCGAACTCGATGCCGACTCGTTGCTGAAGGAACTCACCGACGAACTGATCCACCACGGCGACCCGAACGCCGCGCTCCGCCGAATCATGCAGCAGGGTCTGCGCGACCGCAACGGTCGCGACATCGAGGGTGTGCGCGACGCCCTGAAGCGGCTCCGCGAACGCCGCGAACAACTCCGTGAGAGCGGGCGGCTCGGCGGTGAGTTCGACGAGTTCGCCAACGAGCTGGATGACATCGTCGACGAGGAGCGCCTGGCCGTCGACGATGCCGAGCGCCGAGCCGCCGAGTCCGGTGACGAGCGCCGTGCCTCGGTGGCGAGGGAGGCGGCCGCCGAGCGCCGCCTGCGGCTCGACATGCTCCCCGACGACCTGGCCCGCAAGGTGGATGCACTCTCGCACCACGACTTTCAGTCGGACGATGCACGGCAGCGCTTCGAACGGCTCGTCGAGCGACTCCGTGAGCGCCTGACGCAACGGCAGTTCGAGCAGGTGTCGAGCGCCGTCCAGAACATGACCGCCGAGGACCTCGCGCGGATGAAGGACATGATGTCGGCGCTGAACGGGATGCTGGAACGGCGCGAACGCGGCGAGGACCCCGGGTTCGAGGACTTCATGCAACGGTACGGCGACTTCTTCCCCGAGAACCCGGCGACGCTCGACGAGCTGCTCGAGCTCATCGCCCGCCGTATGGCCGCATCGCAGCAGCTCCTCAACTCGATGACGGCGCAGCAGCGGGCCGAGTTGCAGGGGCTGATGGAGGGCATGCTCGACGACGCGGACCTGCAGTGGCAGATGAGCCGACTCTCGGAGAATCTCCAACGTGCGTTCCCCGGCATGGGCTGGGATGACAGCCAGGAATTCAACGGCGACCGCTCGATGCCGTTCGACGAGGCGCTGCGCAACATCCAGGAGATGCGCGATCTCGACGAGTTGGAGCGGTTCCTGTCGAACGCCACCTCCCCGAACGCGTTGCAGGAGGTCGACATCGACGCCGTACGGCGCCTGCTCGGCGACGTGTCCGCGGAGTCGCTCGACCGGCTGGCACGCCTCACCGAGACGCTGCGCGAGGCGGGACTCGTCGACCAACGGGAGGGCCGGCTGGAGTTGACGCCGCGCGGCCTGCGCAGTGTCGGCAAGCAGGCACTGAAGGACCTGTTCGGTCGTCTCGAGCGTGACGCGCTCGGCCAACACCGCATCGAGCGCATCGGCGCGGGCCACGAACGGGCGCACGAGACGAAGGCGTACGAGTATGGTGACCCCTTCCACCTCGACTTGCAAGGCACCCTGCGCAACGCGCTCCGCCGCCAGGGTGGTGGACTGCCGCTGCGGCTCTCGCCGGAAGACTTCGAGATTGACCAGACCGAGCAGGTCACCCGTTCGTCGACGGTGTTGATGGTCGACCTGTCGCTCTCGATGCCGATGCGGGACAACTTCCTGCCCGCCAAGAAAGTGGCGATGGCGCTCCATGCCCTCATCTCGTCGCAATTTCCCCGCGACTACCTCGGGCTCGTCGGCTTCAGTGAAACGGCCCGCGAGCTGCGGCACGAGCAGCTGCCCGAGGTCTCCTGGGACTTCGTCTACGGCACCAACATGCAGCACGGCCTCGTACTGGCCCGACAGATGTTGGCCCGGCAGACCGGTACGAAGCAGATCATCATGATCACCGACGGCGAACCGACCGCCCACGTGATGGACGACGGGGAGGTGTTTTTCAGCTATCCACCCGCCTATTCCACGATCGAGGCCACGCTGCGCGAGGTCTGGCGGTGCACCCGCGAGGACATCCGTATCAACACCTTCATGCTCGATGCCTCCGGCGCACTGCGGGAGTTCGTGGAGCGACTCACCATGATGAACAAGGGACGCGCCTTCTTCACCACGCCGGAAACACTCGGCGAGTACGTGCTGGTCGACTTCCTTGAGCACAAGCGCTCGCTACGACGAAGCGGAGGTCGTCGGGCGAGTTGACCGCACGCCGGGGTTCGCAATGCCCGATCACTTGCGCGACCCCGTCCGACCTGTCATAATGACACGGCTGTTATTTGGCGGTTCAGGGAGAGGGAAACGTGAATCAACGAGAAGAAGGCGTGCAGGGAAACGAACGCGCCTGGCAGGACCAGGCCAACTGCCTGGGCGTCGATCCCGACCTCTTCTTCCCCGAGCGCGGGGCATCCACCCGTGAGGCGAAGGAAGTGTGCCGTGGTTGTGAGGTTCGCACGCAGTGCCTCGACTACGCACTGGCCAACGGTGAGAAGTTCGGAATCTGGGGCGGTCTCTCCGAACGCGAGCGTCGTCGCCTGCGCCGACAGCGCGCCCAGGCCAGTCGCGGTTCTGCCACCGCCTGACGCCAACCCTGCCTGGTAGGGTGCGGGCATGCCAGGCGGACCAGAAATTTGGATCATCGTTGCGCTCGTCGTCGTGTTGTTCGGTGGTTCGCGCCTGCCGAAGATCGCACGCAACCTCGGCCGCGCCCAGGGAGAGCTGAAGAAGGGTCTCTCCGAGGGCAACGCAGAGGTCAGCAAGGACACGAAGCCCGAGGGCGACGCGTCCCCGAAGGCGTAACGGCGCAACGTCGTCGCACTGAACACCGGGCCAGTCGGCCCGCGACTCATGCCTCGCTGAACTTCACCCGTCGGTTGCTCACGTCCGAGAGCAGACCCTTACGTTCGTTCGCTGCGTAGAGGTTCAACGAAACGTCCGTCTTCTTGCCGCGCGGCTTGACCTCGATCGAGATGTCTCCGGCCTCCACCGTTACCGACACCGACTTCACCCGCGCATCGTAGGTGCGATCGAGACCGACCGCGACGCGCAGCAGCGCGGCGAGACCGCGGACGACGTGCTGGTCACCCGCGGAGAGGGTGGCGAACTCCGCGTGTTCCGCCTTCGGCACGCTCTTGCGGTGGTAGCGGGCCACCTGGGCGATGATCTCCACCTCGCGGTCGTTGAGCCCCATCAGTTCGGCGTTTCGGATCAGGTAATAGGTGTGGAGATGGTGCTTGGCGTGGGAAACCATGACCCCGACGTTGGCCAGCAACGCCGCGAACTCGAGGTGGCGGCGCGAAGCGGCGGGCAGTGCGAGCGGTGCGGCGAGCTGGTCGAAGAGGGAAGTGGCGAGCTTCGCCACGTGCCGCGAGTGGTCGGGTCGTTCGTCGCAGCGGTCCGCGAGCTGTTGGATGCTGCGTCGCGCCGCGTCGTGATCCTCGTCCACCTCGACGACGCCGTCGCGCCGCAACGTGTCGAGCAGCAGACCCTCGCGCAGCGCGTAGTCGGAGAACATGAGCGAGGTGAGCCCGAACGTGTCGACGATGCCCTCGAGGATCAACGAACCGGCGAGGATGATGTCGGCGCGGTTGCCCTCCAGCCCGAACCTCCGCCCGCGGCCCTCCACCGTCGGCTCCGACTGGAGTGCCAAGACGGCGGCACGAACCTCGTCACCACCGAACTCGAAGCGGTTCATCGTCCTGGGCTCCGTCCCGCCGCGCAACCCGACGATGATCCGCGCGATCGCCTCGGCGGTGCCCGACGATGCCGCCACCACCTCGAACCCGTGGTCGCGCACCTCGGGGGCGACCACGGAGAAGCTCGACCTGATCAGTGCCCGGCAACTCGGCACGGCACTCGGGTGGAGGCTCTGGCCGGAAAAGAACCGGTCGGTCAGGCGCACCGCGCCGAGCTTGAAGCTGCGGGCAAAGAGCACCTCGTCATCGAGGCCGACGACCACCTCGGTGGAACCTCCGCCGATGTCGCACACGAACATCGGCTTGTCGTGCACACCGATGGCGTTGAGTACGCCGAGGTGGATCAGCCGCGCTTCCTCGACACCCGTCACCACCTCGACCTCGACCCCGGCCGCCTTGCGGGCCTGCCTCACGAAGTCGGATTTGTTGCGTGCCTCGCGAACCGCGCTCGTGGCAACCGCCCGAAGATCTGCACCGTGCGACCGCGCGATCTCCGCCATGCGAACGAGGCACTTCACGCCCCGCGACATCGCATCCTCGGAGATCTCCTTCATGTCCCCGCCGCCGTGGCCGAGTCGCACCACCTCTTTCTCCCGGGTCACGACCTCGAAGCCGCCGGGTACCGGTTTGGCCACGACCAGGTGGAAGCTGTTGGTGCCGATGTCCAACGCCGCTACGAGGTCGCTCACTCGTTCCGACGATAGCCTTTGCCCTCCGAGGAGTCCCGATGTCCGACGTCACCAAAGAGCCGCCCCGCGCGCACATCCGTATCACGTACACGGGACCCGTGTACCCGCACTGGGAAATCATCGGTGACTACGGCGACCCCGAGCTCATCGACGAGTTCGCGCGCCGGGCCTACATGCGCCTGTTGTACGTGCCGATGAAGGACAGCCAGTTCCGGCGCAACCGTGAGCGCGTCAACAAGGACGCCGAGAACGAGAACATCAGCGTCGAGTGGTTCCCGCCCGAAGTCAACAACTAGCGGCGTTCACCGCCGTGAACGACAGGTGAAGTCCCGGTGACCGCCCGTCGAAATCGCGCACGTTCGTCGGCGCCGACGTCCCCGGGGCATTACCGTTCCACCATCGACGCGCGGTACATCAACCGGGAACTCAGTTGGCTCGACTTCAACGAGCGGGTGCTCGCGCTGGCAACGACCGACAGCATGCCGCTCCTCGAACGACTGCGGTTCCTCGCCATCAGTGCGTCGAACCTGGACGAGTTCTACCAGGTGCGGGTGGCGGCCCTGCACGACCAGATCGCCGCCGAGGTCGGCGAGACGAGTGCCGATCGCATGTCGCCGCGGCACCTGCGCGACCTCATCTCCGGTCGGGTCCAGACGTTCGTGCGGGGACAGGAACGTCTGCTCGCCGACGAGCTACTACCGGCGCTCGCATCGCAGGGCGTACGGGTCGTCAGGTGGTCGAGGCTCGGCAAGCGGGCGAAGGAGTCGCTCACCACCGACTTCACCAACCGCATCTACCCGATCCTCACGCCGCTCGCCGTCGATCCGTCGCATCCGTTCCCGTACATCTCCAACCTCGCCCTCAACCTTGCCGTCGTCGTACGGGATGCGGAGAACGGGGTCGAGCGGTTCGCCCGGGTGAAGGTCCCGCGCAACTTCCCGCGGTTCATCCCCGTTCCGGACGGCCGAGATTTCATCCTGCTCGAGGATCTGATCGAGGCGCACCTCGACCGGTTGTTCCCCGGCATGGAGATCGTGAGTGTCTCCCGCTTCCGGGTCACCCGCAATGCCGACCTCTCGCTCGACGACGAGGACGCAGAGGACCTCCTTGCGGCGGTCGAGATGGAACTCCGCCGTCGCAGGTTCGGACGTGCGGTGCGCCTCGAGGTGCAGTCCAACGTGCCCGACGGCGTGCTCTCCCTCATGTGCGCCGAGCTCGAGCTCGGACCCGAGGACGTCATCCGCCACGACTCGTTCATCGAATTGTCGGCGTTGAGCCAGCTGGCCAACCTCGACCTCCCGGCGTTGCGGTTCGCGGCGTGGCCTCCCGTCACCGCGGGTCGGCTCGCCGCCGCCGACGAGGCCGGGCGTTCGATGTTCGAGGTCATCCGCTCGCGGCAACTTCTGGTGCACCATCCGTACGAATCGTTCTCCTCGTCGACGGAGACGTTCGTGGAGCAGGCGGCGAGCGACCCGAAGGTGCTCTCGATCAAGATGACGTTGTACCGCACCTCGGGAGACAGTCAGATTGCCCGTCACCTCATCCGCGCGGCCGAGGCCGGCAAGCAGGTCGCCGTGGTGCTCGAACTGAAGGCCCGTTTCGACGAGGCGCGCAACGTGAGCTGGGCACGCGAACTCGAGTTGGCGGGCGTGCACGTCAACTACGGACTCGTCGGCCTGAAGACACACGCAAAGTGCATCCTCGTCGTGCGCGAGGAGTCGGGCGGGATCCGTCGGTACGTGCACATCGCGACCGGCAACTACAACTCGGTGACCGCCCGTTCCTACGAGGACATCGGATTCTTCACCTGCGAGGAGGCGGTGGGCCGTGATGCGACGCAGTTGTTCAACTACCTGACCGGCTACGGACGCGAACCCCACTACGAACAACTCATCGTCGCACCTCACCAGCTGAAGAAGGAGATCATCAGGCTGATCGACTACGAGGCGTCCTACGGCTCCGAGGGTCGGATCACGCTGAAGCTGAACGCGATCCAGGACCACGACGTGATCGACGCCCTCTACGCAGCGAGTTCGGCCGGGGTCAGGATCGACCTGGTGGTGCGCGGTATCTGCTGCCTACGCGCCGGGGTACCGGGGCTGTCGGAGAACGTCACCGTTCGTTCGGTGCTCGGTCGATACCTCGAACATTCGCGGATCTACCGCTTCGACCACGGACACGAGGGCGACGAACCGCTCCACCTCATCGGCTCGGCCGACCTGATGATCCGCAACCTCTCCGGTCGTGTCGAGACGCTCGTGCGCCTTACTCACCCGAAGCACCGGGCGTGGCTCGATACCGCCCTCTCCTTCCTCCTCGACGACTCCAACGTGCACTACCGACTGCGTCCGGACGACACGTGGGTAAGGGTCGGGGAACACAACACCGCCGCGGATTCCCAACGTCAGTTGTACGAATGGGTGGTGGCGACCCAGTCCCGCTGATCGGCCGACGGGGGTACGTTCGTTCACGAACTGTTCAGCGGAACGTCGCGGACGGTTCACCGCACCGAGGAACCACCCCCCGCGATTCGCCCTAGCGTGCCTACCGTGGAACGTATGGAAGAAACCAGGACCTCCTACCACACGCAACTCGACGAACTCCGCGCCCAGGTCGTGCGACTCGGTGCGTCCGTCATCGAGGCGATACCTCGATCCACGAACGTGCTGCTCTCGGGCGATCTCGAGGGAGCCGATTATCTCGTGCAGTCCGACGACGAAATCGATGCCCGGGCCCACGACATCGAGGACCGCACGTTCGAGATCCTCGCGCTGCAGGCACCGGTGGCCGGCGAGTTGCGACAGCTCGTGTCGATCATCAAGATCACGAGCGACCTCGAACGCTCCGCCGACCTTGCCGTCAACATCTGCAAGGCCGCACGCCGCATCTACGGCAAGGAGATCGACCCGGTGCTCCGCGGTCTGATCTCCAAGATGAGCGAACAGGCCGAGCAGTTGTACCAGGCGGCGGTCAACTCCTTCGCCGAGAACGATGCGGCAACCGCGGCCGCGATCGAGGACATGGACTCGTTCCTCGACGCACTGCACCGACAGTTCATCCAGGCGATCTTCGAGACGCACGCACGCGAACGGATGGACCTCCAGCTCGCCGTGCAGCTGGCCATCGTGGCGCGGTTCTACGAGCGCATCGGCGACCATGCCGTCAACGTCGGCGAGCGCGTCCGGTTCGCACTCACCGGCTGGAAGCCCGAACTGCGGGCGATCGCCCGTCAGCGGCAGCGCGACGCAACCGGTGAGTTGCCGATGACCCGGGGCTGACGGCGGAGAGCGCGTGTCCTATCCGCTGGCAATCGTCACGTTCCTCGTCGGCGCCGGTCTCGGTGTAACCGTAGCGAGGCAGCGGATCGTCCGGCACGAGTCGTCCGACGACCGCGCGGACCGCAACACCGTGATGATGGCCCTCGGAACCGAGAGGGATGCTGCATCGGTCGACCGGATCGTGACCGCGGCCCTCGACGCGTTGCCGAGCGGCGTGGTGATCGCCGATTCGCGCGGATCGATCCTCTTCAAGAGCGCGGCCGCGAAGTCGATCAGCGGGGTGCGTCACGTGGACGTGCTCGTCGACGAGGCGGTCGAGACGATGATGCGATCGGCGGTCAACAACGAGACGCAGTACCGCCGGTTCGAGACCGCCGGAACCCCGAGCCGCGCATTCGACATCCGTACGAAGCGGATCAGTAGCGGACCGATCATCGGCACGGTGGAGGACGTGACCGAGCGTTCGCGCATCGATACGGTGCGAACCGACTTCGTCGCCAACCTCAGTCACGAGCTGAAGACCCCGATCGGCGGAATCGCAGCCCTCGCCGACACCATGACCGGCGAGACCGATCCGCAGGTACTCGAACGACTCGCCTCCCGGATCGTCTCGGAGTCCTACCGACTCTCACGGATCGTCGACGACCTGCTCGACCTCTCGCGAATCGAGTTCGGCGGCGCCGACGACTGGGAGGTCGTGGCGATGCAGGACGTGGTGAACGAGGTCGTGGCGCGGACGCAGCACGAGGCGCTGCGGTCGTCGGTGACCATCGAATCGAAGGTCGCCGACGGCGCCTACGTCATGGGCGACCGGATGCAGCTCGTATCGGCGCTGCAGAACCTCGTGTCCAACGCCGTCAAGTACAGCGGTGACGGTGAGAAGGTGTTGATCGAGGTGCAGGGGACGGCCGAGCTCGTCAGTATCGCGGTCGTGGACCAGGGCATCGGCATTGCGGCCAAGGACCACCAACGGATCTTCGAACGCTTCTACCGCGTCGACCGCGCACGATCGCGCTCGACGGGCGGCTCCGGCCTCGGGCTATCGATCGTCAGGCACATCGTCTCCAACCACGGCGGCACCGTCTCCGTGGTGTCCGAGGAAGGGAGAGGCTCGACGTTCACGGTCGTCCTCCCGCGGGCCGCGGACCTGCCGGGCGTTTCGCCGAGCCACGACCTCGTTCCCCGCGAAGGCAACGTCCCCGCATGAGCACCGTCTCGCGACAGACGATCATGGTGGTCGAGGACGAGGAGGCCTTCATCGAGGCCCTCGTCGTCGGATTGCAGCGCGAGGGATTCGGGGTGGAGGTGGCGCGGGACGGCGCCGAGGCGCTCTCCAACTTCGACGCAATAGATCCGGACATCGTCCTGCTCGACGTGATGTTGCCGAAGGTGTCCGGCACCGACGTCTGCCGGGAGATCCGCAAGAAGAGCCAGGTTCCCATCATCATGGTGTCGGCGAAGGGAACCGAGATCGACACGGTCGTGGGTCTCGAGGTGGGCGCCGACGACTACATCGTGAAGCCCTACCGGATCCGCGAACTCGTGGCACGGGTGCGTGCCGCCCTGCGACGCAGCGGCCCGATCGCGGCCGGTGACGCCGGCTCGGGTGGGGGAATCTCGGTCGGTGACGTCACCATCGACCCGGAGCGGCACGTCGTCACGGTGCGCGGTGCGGTCACCAAGCTGCCGTTGAAGGAATTCGAACTGCTCTACGTGCTGATGGCCAATGCGGGTCGGGTGATGACGCGCGACACGCTCATCGACCGGGTGTGGGGCAGCGACTACTTCGGCGATACGAAGACCCTCGATGTACACATCAAGCGTCTGCGATCCAAGATCGAGGTCGACCCGGGCAACCCCGCGGCGATCCTGACGATTCGCGGCCTCGGCTACAAGTTCGAACGCGCCGGTTGACGGCGGTCTACCGGTCGTTGCCGGTCGTCTCCAGTCGGGCCAGCCAGAGGCCCGGTGCGTCCAACTCCGCGGGTGTCGGCAGACCGTCCGGACGCTCGAACAACTGGGCGGCACCCGCATCGCCCGCGCGCTCGACGACACCCTCGACGAAGCGTCGTCCGAGCGCCACACGTTCCGTCGTCAGGTCGACGCCGAGCAGTCGTTCGACGAACACCCTGTCGGGTGACTGACCGACTCTCCGTCGGCGCACGGCCTCGGCGATCCTGGACGCATCCCCGAGCAGTTTCGACGCCAGTGAATCCACGCGGTGATCGACGTAGCCGACCACCGCCGATACCGCGGCATCGAGCAGCTGGCCAACCCTGTCCTGGGCATCGGAGCGGCTGGCTCCGAGCAGCAGCGTCGGATCGGAGAGCAAGGAATCGAGCATCTTGATCGGATCACCCGAGGAGACGTCGATGCGCGACAATCCCTCCGACATCGACCCGGGATCGGGTCGGAATCCGGCTGCGTAGTCGGTGACCATGCGACCGAGATTCGTCCGCAGGTGCCCGACCGAGAACACCCCGAGGCTCACCACCTCGTGCGACAGCGCCCACACGGACATGTCGTCGCGGGGAATCGTCCACTCGTCGGCGAAGGCATCCACGTTGGCGACGACGATCTCGAGCGCACCGTGCGGCTCGCGCGGGAGCGGGAGGTCGTACTGACCGAACGTTCGGACCGCGAGTCGACCGACGAGGTTGCCGACCGACATCCCGAGCATCGACGGGGCGATCATACGACCCACGTTCTTGAGCATTGCGAGCATCGGGTCCGCCATCGCCGACTCGGTGGAGTCGTCGGATGACGCGTCGGACGATGATCCGGACAATGCCCGTGCGAGGGCATCGAAGTACGGCTTCCAAGCCGTCAGGGTGTGCTGCACCCAGGTGGCGCGGTTGACCACCTCGAGCCTGGAGGGGTCGAACGTTCCGGGAACACCCGAGTCGGTGGCATGCATGCAGACCACGCGGGCGAGGCCCTCGAGTGCGATTCGTCGTTGCGGATCCACGTTGTGCTCGGCGACTCCCTGCGTCGCGGCCATGAGCGCCGTCTGGCGAGCCACGTCCCACTGCAAGGGACCCTGCCCGGACATCGCCCGCTGGAAGTGCGCGAAGAGCGGGTTGTTCAGCGGGTTCGGTTCGTCGTCGTCCGCCATGCCGCCCAAGGCTAGGACTGGCCACAAGTACGCTGAACGCGATGAGCGTCGACCGCATCGAGTTGACGGACACGGCACTCAACGTCGGTTCGTTGTACGAATCGGTGCTCTCGCCCGACTGCGGAGCCGTCGTGCTGTTCTCGGGCACGGTGCGCGACCACGCGGATGGGCGTACCGGGGTGACCTCCCTCACGTACGAGGCGTACCGGGAGGCAGCGACGGACAAGATGCACCAGATCGTCGCGGAGGCACGACACCGGTACCCGAGCGTCGGGCGAATCGCCATCGTGCACCGCGTCGGCGAACTCGCGCTGACCGAGTCGTCCGTTGTCGTCGCGGTTTCTGCACCGCACCGTCCCGAGGCCTTCGACGCGGCACGGTACTGCATCGACGCGGTGAAGCGCAGCGTGCCGATCTGGAAGAAGGAACGTTGGGCGGGCGGTGACGATTGGGGAACCAACCCGTCGGTGCTGGTGCCAGCGTCGCACGTGCCGGACCCGTCGGGTGGAGCGGTGCGATGATCGCAGCGACGTCGGTGGCCAGTCTGGTGTTCGCCGCCATCTCCATCTCTGCCGCCGCAACGCTCGCGTACCTCGTCGGCACCGATGCACGGCGCCCACGACCGGTCGACGGCGCGACGCGGTTCCGCCGGCACCTCGATGCGCTCTCCGACGACTCGCGCGGTCACCTCCGCGAGCAGATTCGGATTGCCCGCGAACAACGGCAGGGGAGGTAACCGTGGCGCGCGACCTGGCGATCGACCTCGGCACCGCGAACACCCTCGTCTACAAGCAGGGCGAGGGCATCATCATGAACGAGCCGACGGTGATCGCCAAGAACCGTCGCACCAACGAGGTGCTGGCCACGGGCCACGAGGCGTGGGACATGATCGGCCGTACTCCGAGCTTCATCGTCGCGGTTCGTCCGTTGCGGGGTGGGGCGATCACCGACTTCGAGACGACGGAACAGATGATCCGCCTCATCCTGAAACGGGCCGGCGTGTCGAGATTCGCACGTCCGAAGGTGCTGATCTGCGTGCCCTCGGCGATCACCGAGGTGGAACGCCGGGCGGTCACCGAGGCCACCCGTCGTGCCGGTGCGGCCGACGCACAGCTGCTCGAGCAACCGATGGCGGCGGCCATCGGTGCCGACCTGCCGATCGAGGAACCCGTCGCCAACATGGTGGTCGACATCGGCGGTGGCACCACCGAGACCGCGGTCATCAGCCTCGGCGGAATCGTCACCCTGCGCGCCGAGCGCGTCGGTGGGTTCTCCCTCGACGAGGCCATCCAGGGCTGGGTACGCAAGGAGCACGGTCTGGCGATCGGTGAACGTACTGCCGAGGAGATCAAGATCCAGATCGGTAGCGCGATGGCATCTCCCGGGGACCGTGATGCCGAGGTGAAGGGACGCGACCTGGTCACGGGTCTCCCGAAGACGGTGGTGCTGACGGCGGCGGAGATCCGCGATGCCCTCGACGACGTGGTGACGCGGATGATCGATTCGGTGAAGGAGTGCCTCGGCATGACGCCGCCCGAACTGGCCCAGGACCTCCTCGTGCGCGGCATCTACCTCGTCGGTGGCGGAGCACTCCTGCGGGGGCTCGCCGAACGACTCTCGTTGGAGACGAAAGTGCCGGTGAATCTGTCACCGCAGCCGCTCGAAGCCGTCGTTCTCGGCGCCGGACACTGCATCGAGAACTACCAGGCGCTGCGCGGCATGTTCATGGACGCCCGCCGCTGACGGCGACCGGACCGGGACGCGACGACCCGTGTCGATGCTGACGGCCAGCGGGGTTGCATGGGTGCTGTCGGGCATCGTGATCGGTTGGTCGTTCGCGCGTCGTGACTGGCGCTCGATGCCACCACCGGGATTCTTCACGCGACTGCGCACGTGGGACCGTCGTGATCTCTACGAACGGTTGCTGCTCGTCCGGGCGTGGAAGGACCGGTTGCCCGAGGCGGGCACGTGGTTCGGAGGCATCAGCAAACGCCGTCTGCCCGCGTTCCGCGAGGGTGGACGGGCCCGGTTCGTCGCCGAGTCGCTCCGCGCGGAGCGTGTCCACCTCGTGTACCTGCTCGTCGCGCCGACGACCCTCATCTGGAGCCGCGGATGGGTGATCCTCTGCAACGTCGTGTTCGGCGTCGTGGTGAACCTGCCGTGCATCGTGGTCGCGCGTTACAACCGCGTACGACTCGCACACCTAGCATGAGGACGATGTTCCTCCGCGGTCGCCTGCAGTGGTCGCTGCTCGCAGTCACCGTCGTGAGCGGTGCATTGGCGTTGTTCTTCGCCAACGCGAACGACTCGGGAGTCGAGGTAATCGTGACGACCACCAGCACGTCCACCACGACGACGACCACCGTGTACGTGCCGCCGATCGTCTACGTCGTGGAGCGCGGTGACACGTTGTTCTCGATCTCGAGGGACTTCCAGGTGGATATGCAGGCACTGATGGACCTCAACGGTCTGACCAATCCAGACCGGGTGGAGGCGGGCGCCGAATTGGTGATGCCGCCGGCGACGGGCTTCGTACCGGTCGCCCCGTCGACGACGATGCTGCCGTGACGCTGCCGTCCTGACGATCGTCAGTCGGCGGCCTCTCGACGTCGTTCGACGATGTCGACGATGTCCGACATGATGCGCGACACGTCGTAGTCCTTCGGTGTGTACACCGCGGCAACGCCACCGGCGACCATCGCCGCACGATCGTCGTCGGGGATGATGCCGCCGACCACGACGGGTGCCGTGACGCCGAGATCGCGCAGCTCGAGCAGTACCTCGGGAACCAGCGTGAGGTGCGATCCGGAGAGGATCGACAGCCCGATCACGTCGGGGTCCTCGTCCCGCGCGGATTCGGCGATCTGTCGGGGCGTGAGTCGGATGCCGCCGTACACCACCTCCATGCCGGCATCGCGTGCGGCGATGGCGATCTGCTCGGCGCCGCTCGAGTGACCGTCGAGGCCGGGTTTGGCGACGAGCAACCGGGGCGGACCTCCCCGCAATGCCGCACAACGACGGGCAACCGAGGAGAGCTCGTCGCCGCTGGCCACCACCGCGCCCCCCACTCCGGTCGGAGCGCGGTACTCCCCGAACACCTCCCGCAGGGTGGATGCCCACTCACCGGTGGTTCCGCCGGCCCGGGCGAGCGCTATCGACGCGGCCATGACGTTGCCTTCGCCGGCCGCGGCACTGCGGAGTTCCTCCAGGGCCGAATCGACGGCACGTCGGTCTCGTTCGGCACGCCACCGCTCGACGTCGGCAACGTGTGCAGCCTCCACGGCAGGGTCGACGCGCAGGATGTTGTCGCCGCCGGTCAGGGGCGACGAGGTCGTCTCCGTGTGCGCGTTAACCCCGACGACGACCTGTTCGCCTCGTTCGATTCGGCGGGTGCGCTCTGCCATCGAGGCGACGAGCCGTCGCTTCAGTTCCTCGACCGATGCGTAGGCACCGCCCAACCGGAGGATGTCGTCGAGTTCGGCGCGTGCGGCATCGCGGATGTCGGTGGTCAGTCGCTCGACGACGTGCGACCCATCGAGGATGTCGTCGTACTCGAGCAGGTCGGTCTCGAACGCGAGCACCTGTTGCATGCGCAGCGACCACTGCTGGTCCCACGGGCGCGGCAGACCGAGCGCCTCGTTCCACGCCGGGAGCTGGATGCTGCGGGCACGCGCGCGCTTCGACAGCGTGACGGCCAGCATCTCCAGGACGATCCGCTGCACGTTGTTCTCCGGCTGCGCCTCGGTCAGGCCGAGCGAATTGACCTGGACGCCGTAGCGGAAGCGGAGGGCCTTCTCGTCGGTGATGCCGTAACGTTCGCGTCCGATCGACTCCCACAGCTCGCCCATGGCCCGCAGCTTGCAGGTTTCCTCGACGAAACGGATGCCTGCGTTCACGAAGAAGGACATGGAGGCGAACACCCGGGGAAAGTCGGCCGGGGCCACCTTCCCGCTCCCGCGAACGGCGTCGAGAACGTCGATCGCATTTGCGAGTGCGAAGGCAACCTCCTGTACGGGGGTGGCACCCACCTCCTGGAGGTGGTAGGAGCACACGTTCATCGGGTTCCACCTCGGTGCGTTCGTGTTGGCCCATGCGATCATGTCGACGATGATCCGCCGCGATGCCAGCGGGGGGAAGATGAACGTTCCGCGCGACAAGTACTCCTTCAGCAGGTCGTTCTGGGTCGTACCGCGCAGATCGCCGCTGGCGACTCCCTGCTCCTGCGCGTTCGCGACGTACAGCGCCAGCAGCCACGCCGCCGTGGCGTTGATCGTCATCGAGGTGTTCATCGTCGCCGGCGGGATGCCATGCATGAGCGCGCGCATGTGACCGAGGTGCACCACCGGCACCCCGACCTTGCCGACTTCACCCCTGGCCAGGACGTCGTCCGGGTCGTACCCGGTCTGGGTGGGAAGGTCGAATGCAATCGAGAGACCGGTCTGTCCCTTCGCGAGATTGTCGCGGTACAGCCGGTTCGACGCCTCGGCGGACGAGTGGCCGGAGTACGTCCGCATCAACCACGGCTCGTCGCGTCGACGACGCTCGGCCGGGGCGGTCACTGCACCAAGGCTAAGGCGATGTGGCTGCCGCGAGCAGGCGGAGGTACTCGCGGCGGTCAACTTCGACGCCGCCCAGACTCGCCAGGTGGGGCGTCGGCCATTGTGCGTCGAGGAGCGTCATCCGGGCCGAACGCATGATGCCGACGAGCGCCATCAACGCCACCTTCGAGGCGTCCCGATCCAGGTGGAACATCGACTCGCCGGCGAAGAACCCGGCGATCCGCACGCCGTACAGGCCGCCGACGAGTACCCCGTCCTCGTTGAACGTCTCGACGCTGTGCGCCCAGCCGAGTTCGTGGAGTCGGCGGTAGCCCTCGACGAATCGCGGGGTAATCCAGACACCGTCCTCTGAGTGTCCGGCGGCGCAACCGAGCATGACCCGCTCGAAACACGTGTTGACGCGCACATGGTAGCGGCGCGCGCTCCGGCGCATCGAGCGGGTGACGTGCAGTCCGTCGAGCGGGATGATGCAGCGTCGCGCCGGCGACCACCAGTACAACGTTCCTCCGTCGGACCGTTCCATTGCAAAGAGCCCGTGGCGGTAGCCGTCGAGGATCGTCTCGGGGCTGAGATCGGCACCGTGACCGATCAGGTCGTCATCGACCGGCCAGGTGCTCGTCGGTGGCCAGTGGAACGGGCACTCACCGACCGGTTGCGGGCGGCGGTCCCAGCCCGACGCGGCTCGCAACAGCGCGAGGTCTCCCCACGGCGAGTTCGGGTTCGGCGACCTAGTAGACGTAGAAGCCGGCCCTCGTCTTGCGTCCGAGCCGACCCTGCGCCACGAGCTCCCGGAGCATCGGTCGCGGAGCGAAGTTGTCGTCGCCGAAGGCGGTGTGGAGGGTGCCGAGGATCGCGAGTGCCGTGTCGAGACCGACCAGGTCGAGCAACGCGAACGGACCCATCGGGAAGTTGCAGCCACCCTTCATCGCGGTGTCGATGTCCTCCATCGACGCCGTTCCGTCCTCGAGCATCCGCACGGCGTTGTTGAGATAGGGAAAGAGGAGTGCGTTGACCACGAAGCCGGCCCGGTCGAGGACCCCGACGCCGTCCTTGCCGATCGCAGCGACGAAGGCACCCGAACGGTCGATCGTCTCGTCGGAGGCGGTGACCGGTCTCACGATCTCGACGAGTGGCAGCGACACCGCGGGATTGAAGAAGTGGATTCCACAAACCCGTTCCGGTCGACGGACCACCCGCGCCATCTCCACCACGGCGAGGGTGCTCGTGTTGGTCGCCAGGATCGCCGAGGGTTTCGTGACCCCGTCGAGTGCGCGGAACAACTGCAGTTTGATGTCGAGGTCCTCGACCACCGATTCGATGACGATGTCGCAGTCGCCGAGTCCCGCCAGCTCGGTAACGACCCGGATGTTCGCGAGGATGCCGTCCCTCGCCGAGGGGTCGAGCTTGCCCTTGTCAACCTGCCGGGTGAGTCCGCCGGCGATCTGCTCGATCGATTGCGAGGCGGCCGACTCGGTGCGGGCGCACAGGATGGCCGTGAGTCCTGCCCGTGCGACGACCTCGGCGATTCCCGACGCCATGATTCCCGAGCCAACGATGCCGATCGTGCCGTCGGGTGCGCTCACCACGCCGAGCGTACCCCTCGACGGGTACCGTCTATCCGGTGTCCGGCACCGACGTTGCAGCGCTGGTGTCCGACGCGCGACGGGTTGTCCCGCTCGTGGCCGTGCACAACTTCCGTGATCTCGGCGGATATCCGACCGCCGACGGACGGCTGACGCGCTGGCGGACGTTGTTCCGTGCGGACGGCCTCTACCGACTGACACCGGGGGATGCCGACCGTGTGGTGGAGCTCGGCGTTCGAACGGTGGTCGACCTCCGTACCGGGAAGGAGCTGGCGCAACGCGGCACGTTTCCGGTGTCCAGCCATGCGGTGGCCTTCCACCACCTCCCGATCATCGACGCCACCTGGGGAGAGACGGCGACACTCGAGACCGATGACGTCGTCGAGTTCCTCGTATGGGCCTACCGGGAGATGTTGGAGGCCGCAGCCCCACGGTTCGCCGACGCCATGCACCTGCTCGCCCGCAGCGGCGCGCTCCCGGCGGTGTTCCACTGTGCGGCGGGCAAGGACCGCACCGGTTTGCTCTCGGCCCTGGTCCTGGGTTCGCTCGGTGTGGACGATGCAGTGATTGCCGCCGACTACGCGTTGACGGAGCAGGCGATGCGCAGGCTCATCGAGTGGGCGAAGGTGCATCAACCCGAGCTGGCGGCGAGTTACGAGCGGATGCCGGCGCGCTTCGCGGCCGCCGACCCGCGGGCCATGACGATCATCCTCGGCGACATCACCTCGCGCCACGGCTCGGTGCGCGAGTACGTGCGGGAGATCGGTGTCGACCCCGCCGCCACCGAGGCTCTCGAGCGGGAGTTGCTTACGACTCGGTGATCGTGACGGCGTTGATCACGACGTCACCGGCTGGCGGAACGCCGTTGGCTGCCGGATCGGGATTGAAGAGGGCCGCCATCGCCGCCACCGCCGTGTCGAGACCCGAGACGACCTCGCCGAAGAGCGAGTAGTTGGGCGGCAGCGACGCGCCGTTGGCTCCCGTGATGATGAAGAACTGACTGCCGTTGGTGTTCGGACCGGAGTTGGCCATGGCGAGCGAGCCGATCTTGTACTCGCCGTCAGCCGGGAGCTCGTCGGCGAAGTCGTATCCGGGACCGCCGGATCCGGTGGCGGTCGGATCGCCGCACTGCACGACGAAATCCTCGATGATGCGGTGGCACTTCGTACCGTCGAAGTACTTCCACCTGGCGAGGGACACGAAGTTGTTGACCGTGCCAGGCGCGCGATCCGCATAGAGCCGGACGGAGAACGAGCCCTGGGTCGTGTCGAAATCGGCGACGTAGGTCTTCGCGGGGTCGATGCACAGCTGCGGCGCCGACGAGAACTCCCTGCGTTGTTCGGCGCTGCCGTCGGTGGGCGGACATTCGCCGGAGCCGTACTGGAACGCGACGTCCTCGGTCTGGTCGGGGGCGACGGTCGTCGCGGTATCCGCCTGCGGGGTCGTCGTTTCCGTCGTCTGCTCGTCGGATACGTTGCCGGTGAGGAAGACGAAGCCGACGAGTCCGACGACGAGCAGCATCACGACGGCGATCCGCACGCCGCGTTTACGAACCCGGCCCCGTTGGGTGCGCCGGACGCGTTCGTCGCGCCGGGCATCGCGGTTACGTTTCTGTCTCTCGCGCTTTGAGGTGCCCACGAGTCCGAAAGGCTAACCGACCGTGCAGAGGCCCGCGGATAGCGTTGGCTCGTTATGTCGCTCATCGTGCAGAAGTACGGCGGCACGTCGGTGGCGGATCCGGAACGTATGCGGAACGTGGCCCGGCACGTGGCGTCGACCCGCACCGCCGGACACGACCTCGTCGTCGTGGTGTCGGCGATGGGCAAGGCAACCGACAACCTGCTCCAGTTGGCCCACCAGGTCTCGTCCAATCCGCCGAGTCGGGAGATGGACATGCTGCTCACCACCGGCGAGCGGATCAGCATGGCGCTGCTCTGCATGGCCCTGCACGACCTCGGAATCGACGCCGTCAGCTTCACCGGTTCGCAGGTCGGCATCATCACCGACACCGTGCACACCAAGGCGAAGATCCTCGAAGTGAAGGGGGACCGGGTGCGCGAGGCGGTCGCCGGGGGCAAGGTTGCCGTCGTGGCCGGTTTCCAGGGGATCAGCACGGAGAAGGAGATCACCACGCTCGGTCGCGGCGGAAGCGACACGACCGCGGTTGCACTCGCCGCCGCACTCCGCGCCGACTCCTGCGAGATCTACACCGACGTGACCGGCGTGTTCACCGCCGACCCGCGGGTCGTGCCCCAGGCCCGCAAGATTCCGGTGTTGCAGTTCGACGAGATGCTCGAGATGGCCGGCGCGGGCAGCAAGGTACTGGCGCTACGTTCCGTCGAGTTCGCCCGCAACCACGACGTGCCGATCCACGTGCGCTCCAGCTTCACCTGGGAAGAAGGCACCTGGGTGGTCGGACGAAATCACGAAAGGATGAAGAACATGGAAGAACCAGTCATCTCCGGGGTGGTACAGGATGCGAGCGAGGCGAAGCTCACCATCCTCGGGGTTCCCGACCGGCCCGGTGTTTCGGCCGAGATCTTCGAGGCCCTCGCCGCGGCGAACGTGAACGTCGACATGATCGTGCAGAACACCAGCACTGCCGGCACGACGGATATCTCATTCACCGTTCCGAAGGCGGACGTGAGGACCGCCGAGCCGATCATCACGCGCATCGGCGACGAACTGCACGCGGGTGGGGTGACGCACGACGACGACATCGCCAAGGTGTCGCTGGTCGGCGCGGGGATGAAGACGAGCCCGGGTGTCGCTGCACGGATGTTCCGCGTGCTGGCCGACAACGGCGTCAACATCGAGATGATCTCGACGTCGACGATCCGCATCTCGGTCGTCGTCCGCGCGGCGGCGATGCAGAAGGCCGTCCAGGCACTGCACACCGCATTCGGTCTGGACAGCGGTGACGACTATTCGGCACCGCTACCGGAGCGCAAGTAGACCATGTCGTTCCTGCGGCGCGTCGCCACACGCTTGCGCCGGCCGCAGGGGGTGCCGTGGCGGAGTGCCGGCATGCGCACCGAAACGCTCACCGCCGACGAGGCCGTACGCGACACGGGATGGGTGTTCGACAACAAGACGGGCGACGTCTCGCTCGAGTCGTTCGCCATGGGCGGTGAGGACGAGGTGCGCCGGTACCTGAACATCCTCGGGTACCCGAAGGACTCGACCGCCGAACTCGACATGGTGGAGGTCGGGAGCGGCATCGGTCGCATGACCGCCGGATTCACGAAGCGGTTCCGCACGGTGCACGCAGCCGATGTCGATGCCGCGTTCCTCGAGCGTTGCCGCGAGACGGTGTTCCACCACGGACGCCCGAACGCCCTGCGCACCGTCCACGTCGCGGATGGTCGCACGCTGCAGCTGCCGTCCTCGTCGGTCGACCTCGCCTTCTCGTACATCACACTGCAGCACTGCGGCAGCACCGACGCACTCTCGCTCGTCAACGAGGCGCTCCGTGTGACGAGGAGCGGCGGGCTCATCGCCCTGAACTTCCGCACGTGGACCCCGCTCGATGCCGCCCTCGTTCCGCTCGGCGGGGCCGTGCGTCTCCTCTGGAGAACCCCGAAAGCGGCCAAGTACATGGCGCGGATCCGACCCCTCACCCGACTCGGTTGGCAGGCCAACCGCCTGAGCCCCGACGACGTCCTGGCGTCGATCGGGCTCGATCTCATCGGCACGCGACTGAAGGACGTCACCGTCATCCACTCGTCGCGTCGCCGACTCCGAATGTCGGCAGAGGGTGTGCGACGCCGCGCGGTGCGACGCGTCCACCGCAGTCACTGGTGGTTGGTCGCACGGTTAGCCTGACCGCGTGACATCAGGAAGAACACCGAACATCGGCATCGTCGGGGCCACCGGCATGGTCGGCAACGTCATGCGTACGCTCCTCCTCGAGCGCAAGTTCCCCCATTCCCAACTGCGTTTCTTCGCCTCGGCGCGGTCGGCCGGAACCACGATCGACTTCGGTGGCCGACCGATCCTCGTCGAGGATGCGTCCACCGCCGACCCTTCGGGTCTCGACGTGGCGATCTTCTCGGCCGGTGCCACGACGTCGCGCGCACTGGCACCGAAATTCGCGGCGGCCGGTGCCGTCGTGGTCGACAACTCGTCGTGCTGGCGGATGGACCCCGACGTGCCGCTCGTCGTTTCCGAGGTGAACCCCCTCGACATCAAGCTGGCGAAGAAGGGCATCATCTCCAATCCGAACTGCACGACGATGGCCGCGATGCCCGTGCTGAAGCCGCTGCACGACGCCGCGTCGCTCGTACGACTGACCGCCAGCACCTACCAGGCGGTCAGCGGGGGTGGCGTGTCGGGGGTCGCGGAGCTCGGTGCACAAGTGGCCGCCGCCGAGGGCGTCGATCGTCTCACCTACGACGGTGATGCCGTCACGTTCCCGGCGCCGAGCAAGTTCGCCCGCACCATCGCGTTCAACGTGCTTCCCTTCGCCGGTTCAATGGTCGACGACGGACAATTGGAGACCGACGAGGAGAAGAAGCTGCGCAACGAGACCCGCAAGATCCTGCACATCCCGGACCTGCGCGTGTCGGGAACCTGCGTGCGCGTTCCCGTGTTCACCGGACACTCGCTCTCGCTGCACGCCGAGTTCGCCTCGCCCATCACGCCTGCGCAGGCGAGTGAAATCCTGGGCCGGGCGCCGGGGGTGAGCGTGGTCGACATTCCGACGCCACTGCTCGCTGCGGGCAAGGATCCCTCGTACGTCGGTCGTATTCGTCAGGACCAGTCGGTGGACGGAAACCGCGGGCTCGTGCTCTTCGTATCGAACGACAATCTCCGCAAGGGTGCCGCGCTCAACGCGCTGCAGATCGCCGAACTCGTCGTCGCCTCGCTGTAGCGACGGGCACCGCCGCTCTCGTCGGGGAGGGGAGATTTGAACTCCCGGCCTCCACGTCCCGAACGTGGCGCGCTAACCAAGCTGCGCTACTCCCCGATTTGCGTGTAAACGCCCGCTCAGCCTAACGGTGCTGAACCGTCGGCGACTCCGACTCGTGCCACGTTCGCCCGGCGCGAACCTCCTGCACGGCGCGTCGTAGGCGCAACGAATCCACGGGCTTCACCAGCCATGCCTCGGCCCCGCTGCGACGGGCGAGGTGCACGTCGGCCAACCGGTCGAGCAACATGACGACGGGAACGTGCGGGAGACGCCCACCGCTCTCGTCGAGCCGCAGGTTCATCGTTACGGCCATCGCCCCCATCGATCCGACCTGTAGATCGAGCACGGCCACGTCGGGGGTGCGCCGCTTCACCGCGGCCGTTACGTCGCGCCCGTCACGACAAACGGTGAACGACGTCTCCGGGGTGCCGAGTGCGGACATCACGTCGTCGAGCACGTACTGAGCATCGGTTGCCACGAGAACGTGCACGGGGCAAGGTTACCTCGCGCGTGGATACCGTTGTCGTGCCGTGTTTTCTCCCATCGCCGCAGGCCTCGCCATCGTCCTTGGTGCCGGGCTCATGTCGGTGCAGCCACCCACGTCGGACCCCGTCACGTCGGATACCGGCGCAGCCGCACTGGCGAAGGTCGACGTCTTCGAGGTGAGCGGTCTCATCGACGGTGTGGTTGCCAACGGCATCGAACGTGCGGTCGAGCGATCCTCCGCGAACGGGGCACAGGCACTCGTGTTGCAGGTGAACTCGCGCGGTGCCGTCGTGGATGCGGCGCGGATGCGCGAGGTGCTCACGTCGATCCGCGAGTCGACGATTCCCGTCGGGGTATGGGTCGGACCGAGCGGCTCGAGGGCGTACGGCTGGGCGGCCCTGCTCGTGGCGGTCGCCGACGTGTCGGCGATGGCACCGAACTCCACCATCGGCAAGGTCGGATCCCCGCTCGAGCTCGACGATGGTCCCGTGTCGTTCGGCGAAGCAACGATGCTCATGCGCAGCGGAACGCTCGGTACCGACCAGGCGCGCGAACGTGGCGTGCTGCGGTTGGACATCCCGGACGAGGGCGTTCCCGTGCTGCGCAACATGTTGTTCGCGCTCGACGGCCTGAGCGTGAAGGGTGCGGTGCTCGACACCGTCGTCGAATCGATCGACGGAGACGGCGGCATCGTG
>JBIJCI010000029.1:0-18085 GCA_044344715.1 Ilumatobacteraceae bacterium
GGCCGCATACCTACGTGCCACCGGACGCGCCGACATTGCGGCGGCGGCCGATGCAGTGCGTGAGCACCTGCGCCCCGACGAGGGTGCCACCTACGACCGCCTGGTGGAGATCGACTTGTCGACGCTGGCGCCGTTGATCAACGGCCCGCACTCGCCCGATCGCGCGCACCGCGTGGGGTCGGCGGTCGGGGACGCAGCACGCGACAACAGCTGGCCGGTGGAGATTTCGGCGGCGCTGATCGGGTCGTGCACCAACTCGTCGTACGAAGACCTCACGCGCGCGGCGTCGGTGGCCCGCCAAGCAGCGGCCGCCGGCCTGAAGGCCAAGACCGAGCTGTTGATCACGCCGGGATCGGAACAGATTCGCGCCACCATCGAGCGCGACGGCATCCTCGCCGACCTGGAGGCCATCGGCGCCACGGTGCTGGCCAACGCGTGCGGCCCGTGCATCGGCCAGTGGGACCGCCCCGCGTCGGTGACCGGCAAGCCGAACACCATCGTCAACTCGTTCAACCGCAACTTCCCCAAGCGCAACGACGGCTCGGCGAACACGCTGTCGTTCGTCACCAGCCCCGACACGGTGATCGCGCTCGCGTTGGCCGGGCGGCTCGACTTCAATCCGATCACCGACTCGTTGACCGCACCCGACGGAACGTCGGTGAAGTTGCAGGCGCCGGTGGGCGAAGTGCTGCCGGAGAAGGGCTACGACCCCGGCGCGAACACGTTCACACCGCCACCCGCAGATGGATCATCGGTGAAGGTGGAAGTGTCGCCGACCAGCGACCGCCTGCAGCTGCTCGAGCCCTTCCCCGCCTGGGACGGCAAGGACTATGTTCGGTTGCCCATCCTGATGAAGGCCAAGGGCAAGTGCACCACCGACCACATCTCGGCGGCCGGCAAGTGGCTCACCTACCGCGGGCACCTGGAGAACATCTCCGGCAACCTGTTCCTCGGTGCGGTGAACGCGTTCAACGACGCCGTCGGCGAAGGGTTGGACATCACCGACGGCCAGCGCCGCTCGTACCCCGAGATGGCCAAGCGATACAGCGCGGCCGGCATTCGCTGGTGCGCGATCGGCGACCAGAACTACGGCGAGGGCTCGTCGCGCGAGCATGCGGCGATGGAGCCGCGGTTCCGCGGTGGCGTGGTGATCTTCGCGCGGTCGTTCGCCCGCATCCACGAGACCAACCTGAAGAAGCAGGGCCTGGTGCCCCTCACCTTCGCCGACCCCGGCGTGTACGACAAGGTCGGCGAGGGCGACACGATCAGCGTGCTCGGCCTGCCACCCGTGCCCGACAAGCCGGTCTCGTGCGTGCTGCACAAGGCCGACGGGTCAGAGGTGAAGTTCGAGGCGCTGCACACGTTCAGCGACGAACAAGTGGAGTGGTTCAAGGCCGGCAGCGCGCTGAATATCGTGCGCAAGAAGGTGAGCGGCGCCCGCTAAGAATTCTCCTCGGGTTCTGGGTCGCCGAGGCGGCCGATCGATATCACTCGCTCCATGCAACGCTGCGGCGCATCACGCTGTTGCAGCGATCAGGGAAAAGAGGGCGATGAATGCGCCGGAAAAGATTCCGACCGCTGCCCACACGCCATTCACGAGCGAATCAAAACGCTTGTTCATTTCGTTGCGCAAGTGTTCGACGTCCGATCTTTGCGCCGTGTCAGACCAACTACTGGGCGGCAGATGCTGCATCAGCGTGTCGGCCACTGGTTCCCCCAATCGTTTACGCAGTTCGGTGTGCATTTCATAACGAGCGGACTCACTGATCGCCATGTTAGTTCCCTTCGAACTCGGATCTTTTCTGCGGACATGTGTGCAGTTACGGTCCCGAGCTGGCAACTTCACGCCCGAGACCAGGAGCTAGTTGGCGCTGCGGGCGATGTCATGTCTCGGTGGCCGCGGGGTGCGACCACCGAGACGACGCAGTGAGTTAACGCTTCAGGTCGAAGCGGTCGAGTTCCATCACCTTGACCCACGCCTTCACGAAGTCGCGCACGAACTTGTCGCGTGCGTCGCTGGCGGCGTAGACCTCGGCGAGGGCCCGCAACTGCGAGTTCGACCCGAAGACGAGATCGGCGCGGGTTGCGGTGAAGCGCTCCTTACCGGTCCTGCGGTCGCGGCCGACGAAGGTTTCCTCCGACTTGTCGACGGGTGTCCACTCGGTGCCGATGTCGAGCAGCTTCACGAACCACTCGTTGCTCAGCACACCACGCTTGGAGGTGAACACGCCGTGCTTCGTGCCGCCGTAGTTGGCGCCGAGGCTGCGCATGCCACCCACCAGCACCGTCATCTCGGGTGCCGACAAGGTGAGCAGGGTGGCCTTCTCCAGCAGCAGCTGCTCGGTCGACACCACGTGGCCGGGGCGCACGTAGTTGCGGAAGCCGTCGAACGTGGGCTCGAGCACCGCGAACGATGCGGCGTCGGTCTGTTCGATGGTGGCGTCGGTGCGACCGGGGCGGAACGACACCTCGATCTTCACACCGGCATCGGCCGCGGCCTTCTCGACTGCAACGCCACCGGCCAGCACGATGAGGTCGGCCATCGACACCTGGGCGCCCTTCTTGTTACTGGCATTGAAACCGTCGCGGATCTTCGAGAGCGTCTTCAGCACTTTCTGCAGCTCGGCCGGCTCGTTGACTTCCCACGTGCTCTGCGGCGCAAGACGGATGCGGGCACCGTTGGCGCCACCCCGCTTGTCGGTGCCGCGGAAGGTGGACGCCGACGCCCACGCCGTCTTCACCAGCTGCTGCACGCTGAGGCCCGACTTCAGCACGCGGCGCTTCAGGTTCTTTACGTCCGAAGCGGTGAGGCGCTTGCCGGTGGCCTTGGGCACCGGGTCCTGCCAGATGAGGTCCTCCTTGGGCACGCGCGTGCCGAGGTAGCGGGCCTTCGGGCCCATGTCGCGGTGCGTGAGCTTGAACCACGCGCGCGCGAACGCATCGGCGAACTCGGCGTGGTTCTGGCGGAAGCGCCTAGAGATCGCCGCATACGCCGGGTCGAACTTGAGCGCCAGGTCGGCGGTGGTCATGATCGGCTGGTGACGGCGCGACGAGTCGTGCGCGTCGGGCACGCTGCCCGCCATCGCCCCACCCTTGGGCACCCACTGCTGGGCACCGGCCGGGCTCTTGGTGAGTTCCCACTCGGTGTCGAGCAGGATCTCGAAGTACTCGCCGTCCCACGTGATGGGATTGGTGGTCCAGGCACCTTCGATGCCGCTCGTGATGGTGTCGACACCCTTGCCGCTACCCATCGAGTTGCGCCAACCGAGACCCTGCTCGTGGATGGCTGCACCCTCGGGCTCGCGACCGACGTGTTGGGCGGGGTTGCCCGCGCCGTGCGCCTTGCCGAACGTGTGGCCCCCGGCTACGAGCGCCACGGTCTCTTCGTCGTTCATCGCCATACGGGCGAAGGTTTCGCGGATGTCGCGTGCCGATGCCAGTGGATCGGGATTGCCGTTGGGGCCTTCGGGGTTCACGTAGATGAGGCCCATCTGCACCGCGCCGAGCGGCTCGTCGAGCACGCGGTTGCCGGTGTAGCGCTTGTCGCCGAGCCAGGTGGTCTCGGTGCCCCAGTAGGTGTCGTCGGGCTCGTACACGTCGGCACGACCGCCGCCGAAGCCGAACGTTTTGAAACCCATCGACTCGAGCGCCACGTTGCCGGTGAGCACGAACAGGTCGGCCCACGAGAGCGCCTTGCCGTACTTCTGCTTGATCGGCCACAGCAGACGGCGGGCCTTGTCGAGGTTGGCGTTGTCGGGCCACGAGTTGGTGGGCGCGAATCGGTGCATGCCGGTGCCCGCACCGCCGCGACCGTCGGTCACGCGGTAGGTGCCGGCGGCGTGCCAGGCCATGCGGATGAAGAAGGGCCCGTAGTGGCCGTAGTCGGCGGGCCACCAGTCCTGTGAGTTGGTCATGAGCTTCTTCAGGTCGGCGATGACCTTGTCGAGGTTGAGCTTCTTGAACTCCTTGGCGTAGTCGAAGGTGGGGTCCATCGGGTCGCCAACTTGCGGGTTGTTGTGCAACACGCGGACGTTCAGTTGGTTGGGCCACCAGTCCTTGTTGGTGGGGGCCATCTTGTTGTCGGTGACTGCACCGGTGAACGGGCACTTGCCCGACGGAACGCCGGAATGCGGGGCTGCGTGGGCTGCAGCGGAGGTGGTCCTCGGGGTGTTCTGGATGTCGGTCATGGGGGTTACTTGCCTTTCTTGTTGGGGGTTCTCTTGGTGGAGCGTTTCGTCGAGCGTTTCGTCGACCGTTTCGTGGTGCGTGCGCAGGTCGGGCAGGTGCCCCAGTACGACACGTCGGCTTCGTCGATGCGGAATCCGTGCGTCTGCGAGGCCGTGAGGCACGGGCGGTGTCCGACCGCGCAATCGACGTCGGCAACCGCCCCGCACGAGCGGCACACCACGTGGTGGTGGTTGTCGCCGACGCGGTCTTCGTAGCGGGCGACCGAGCCGATCGGCTGGATCTTGCGCAGCACTCCCCGATCGACCAGCACGGCGAGCGTGTCGTACACCGATTGGCGGGAGATCGAGCCGATGTGGCCACTGGCTGCTTCCGCCACGTCGTCGGCCGTGGCGTGCGGAGCCTCGTGGATGGCGCGCAACACGGCGAGACGTTGGGCGGTTACCGGCATGCGGTGGGATCGGAGGGTGGCGGCGGGGTCGAACTGCACGACCGGCAGGCTAGTCGCTGTTTTGGACTATTCCCAAACTTTTACTCGGTACAAACATTTGTCACACGCCGCACAGCGACGAGCGGGGGTCAGTCGGTGCCGTGGGTGGCTGATCGGGATCAATCGGTGCCGGGGGCGGCTGATCGGGGTCAGTCGGTGCCGGGGCGGCGCGTGAACTCGGCATTCGGGTCGCCCGTGTAGTTCGACGGCAGGGCGGCGCGCAGCTCGGCCTCGGTGGGTTCGCGGTGCTCGCGCGCTTCGGGCGGCAACAAGCCGGTGATCGCCGCCATCATGCGCCTGGTGTTCTCGTCGGCAAGCGCGTCGGCGGCGTCGAACGTTGCCGGGTCGCCCGCCGCCACACCGTCGCGTCGCAGCGCCACTTCGGGGCCGACCGTGATCGACACCTTCGGCGGGTTGGCGACGTTCCACAACATCGGCACCTGCGAGCTGCGCGGCCACACCTTCTCGGTGCCCCACAGTCCCATCGGGATCACCGGCGCACCCGTGCGCAACGCCAGGCGTGCCGCACCCCAGCGGCCCTGCAACACGGGGTCGAAGAAGGCGCGTCCGCGGGGAATGGTGCCCTGCGGCATGATCGCCACCATCTCCCCCGCTTCGAGTGCCGCACTGGCCGCGTCGAGCGGGGCGTCGCTGCCCGTGCCGCGTTCCACGCGGATGCCACCCAGCGCGGCGGCGAGCTGCCCGATGACCGGGGCATCGAACACCTCCTTCTTACCGAGGAAGCGAACCGTGCGACCCGTCCTGGCCACCGTGAGCGACACGGCGAATACGTCGAAGTAACTGCGGTGGTTGCCGACGAGGATTGCCGGGCCGCTCGCCGGGATGTGGTGCGTTCCGTCGATCGAGAACTTGGCGAACGGGATGAGCTCGGGTCGCGCGAACGTGAGTGCGAGCTTCTGCAACTCGGTGCCGAGGACCGGCACCTTCACCACACCGGGCGACACGTCGAGGTTGAGGATCGGCCAGCGGCGTGCGGTGGCGAGCACCTGCAGACGGGCATCGGGGTTCACGGCGTGCGGACGACCGACGGCCTCAAGCAACGGCGAGTCGTACACGCTGTCGCTGTAGGCGGCCGAACCCTTGATGTCGACCGCGTTGGTGGCGCACCAGTCACTGACGGCGGCGAGCTTGCCGCCCGACCACACGAACCGTCCGTCGAGTTCCCCCGTGTACAGCCCGCCGGCATCGACGGCATAGCGGGTGGCGATGAGGTCGTCGAAACCCATCGCACGGGCGAACGCCTCGACGAAGTCGTACGGCGTGGTGGTGGCCAGCACGATCTTGTCGCCGGCGGCGCGGTGCCTGTCGATGAGCGACCGCGCGAACGGCTGCACCAGCGCGGTCAGTTCGGGCACCGCGTTGCGCACGGCATCGAGCACGATGCGCCGCGACTTGCCCTTCATTGCGGTGGCACCCTGGCGCGCGAGCAGCATCGAGGGCAGCGTCTCGCCCACCGTGTTGAACAGCCGGTAGAGCAACGACTCGCCGGGAATCGACTGCGGCACCAGGTTGGCGGCGCGCAACGAGGCGGTGATCACCGGCCCGCTCGCACCCGACAACAGCGTCCGATCGAGGTCGATGAACGCGGCCGCCGCCATGCCGTGGAACGCTACGCCCACGGGCGAACCGGTGCCGAGCGGCCAAGCGACGGGGTGCCGAGCGTCTAGCCTTCGCGCTGTGACGACGATGGATCGCGACGTCCATCTCGCCCGCAAGGTGCCGGGGGCCGTCAGCGCCGCCGTGCGACTGCTGCCCGGGGGGCGTCGGGTGGTGTGGGCCGAGGTGCAGGACGAGGTGCACAAGGGTGCCCTCACCTCGGCGGCCTCGCAGGTGTTGCGCAATGCGGCGTTCATGGCCCGCGACAAGCGCCTGCCGCTGGTGCTGTCGATGGCCTCGTCGGGTGCCGAGATTCGCGAGGGTGTGTCGGCCCTGCACGGCTGGGGCGAGGCAGCCCGGGCGATCAGCGATTGCTCGGGCGTGGTGCCCACGATCGCCATCGTCGACGGGCCGGCGGTATCGGGGCCGGCGCTGCTGATCGGCCTGTGCGATGCGGTGATCATGACAGGCGATTCGTACGCGTTCGTGTCGGGGCCGACGATGGTGGCGCAGATGACGGGCGTGGAGGTGAGCAACGAGGAACTCGGTGGCACCGACATCCACTCGCGCCAGAGCGGCGTGGCGAGCCTGGTGGCCAACGACCCCGAGCATGCGGTGGCGCTGCTCGACGAACTGCTGCGCTACCTGCCCGACCACGTCGACGAGCTCACGCAAACCCTCGAATCGGGCGATCCCGTCGAGCGCGACTGCCCCGATCTCAACACGGTGCTGCCCGCGTCACCCACCGGCAGCTACGACGTGCGCAAGGTGATCGAGTCGATCGTGGACGACGGTGCACACCTCGAGTTGCGGGCCGGCTGGGCAAACAACGTGGTGACCACGCTCGCTTCGATCGGTGGTCGGGCGGTGGGCATCGTGGCCAACCAACCGCTCGCGTTGGCGGGCACGCTCGACATCCAGGCGTCGCAGAAGGCGGCGCGGTTCGTGGCGTTCTGCGACGCGTTCAACCTGTCGATCGTGACGCTGGTCGATACGCCCGGGTTCTACCCCGGCAAGGACCTCGAGTGGCGCGGCATGATCCGCCACGGTGCACAACTGGTGTTCGCCTACGGTCGAGCCACGGTGCCGCGGGTGTGCGTGATCCTGCGCAAGAGCTACGGCGGGGCCTACATCGTGATGGATTCCAAGAAGATGGGCAACGACATCTGCATGGCGTGGCCGACGGCCGAGCTGGCGGTGATGGGTGCCGGGCAGGCGGCGGCGATCCTGCAGCGCCGGGCCACCCCCGACGAGCGCGCGGCCTTCGAGCGGGACTACGAGACGCGCCTGCTCAACCCGTACGTTGCGGCCGAGCGCGGCTACGTGGATGCGGTGATCTCCCCCGCCGAGTCCCGTCGTGAGATTTCGGCGGCACTCGACATGCTGGCGAGCAAGCGCGAGAAGTTCCCCCGTCGCAAGCACGACAACGGCCCGTTGTGAAGCGGCCGAACACGTCCGCCAAGTAGCGTGTGACGCCGGGAGAGGAAGCTCCCGTCAACGAATACACCGAAAGGCCTCACGATGGCTGACACGATCACGATTACCGACGACCGCACGGGCAAACAGATCACCGTCCCGATCCAGGGAGGTGTGTTCCCCTCGTCGGCCCTGCGCCAACTCGACCCGAAACTTCGGGTGTACGACCCGGCGTTCCTCTCCACGGCCGCGTGCAAGTCGGCCATCACCTACCTCGACGGCGACGCCGGCATCCTGCGCTACCGCGGCTACCCCATCGAGCAACTGGCCGAGAAGTCCACCTTCCTCGAGGTGGCCTACCTGCTGCTGAACGGCGAGCTGCCCACCACCGCGCAGTTGGAGAAGTGGTCGTACGACGTCACCCACCACACGATGATCCACGAGAACATGCGCAAGCGGTTCGTCGACGGCTTCCACTACGACGCCCACCCGATGGGAATGTTCATCTCCGCCACTGCGGCGCTCGGAACGTTCTACCCCGACGCAAAGGACATCGACAACGGCGACTCGCTGGCCAAGCAGACGCTGCGCCTCATCGCCAAGTCGCCCACCATCGCGGCGATGTGTTACCGCTTCAGTATGGGATTGCCGTTCGTGTCGCCGAACAACTCCATGGACTACGCCACCAACTTCCTGAACATGATGTTCCGCGTGGGCGACGACCACCGCATCAACCCGGTGCTGGCGCGGGCGATGGACCTGCTGTTCATCCTGCATGCCGACCACGAGCAGAACTGCGGCACCACGGCCATGCGCGTGGTGGCATCCTCGCATTCCGACCCGTACAGCGCGGCGGCTGCGGCTGCCTCGGCGTTGTACGGCCCGCTGCACGGCGGCGCCAACGAGGCCGTGGTGCACATGCTGAATGAGATCGGCTCGGTCGCCAACGTGCCGGCGTTCATCGCCGACGTGAAGGCTGGCAAGGGTCGCCTCATGGGATTCGGCCACCGGGTGTACAAGAACTACGACCCGCGCGCCACCATCATCAAGAAGGCGGCCTACGACGTGTTCGAGGTGACGGGCAAGAACCCGCTGCTCGACATCGCGCTCAAGCTGGAGGAGACGGCACTCGCCGACGAGTACTTCGTCTCGCGAAAGTTGTACCCGAACGTCGACTTCTACTCGGGCCTCATCTACCAGGCGCTCGGCTTCCCCACCGAGATGTTCACCGTGTTGTTCGCGATACCGCGCATGACCGGTTGGCTCGCGCACTACGCCGAGTTGCTGCGCGACGACGACCAGAAGATCTCGCGACCGATGCAGTGGTACACCGGCGTCGACTCGCGCGACTACGTGGCGATCAACAAGCGCTGACGTCGCGCTGGTAATTCACGAACTCGCGCCACAGGCGGAAACCCAGCGACTCGTACAGCCGGTACGCACCCGTCGGGTTGGCGGAATCCACACCGAGGGCGGCGAACTGCATGCCCTCCTCGCGGTACTTGGCCAGTGCCGTGGTGATGAGCCCGGATGCGATGCCGCGGCCGCGCCACTGTGCGAGCGTGCCGATGTTGTCGATCCAGGCGTACTTCGCGCCGAGCAACTCGTCGTCGTTCTCGAAGCGGTGGGTGATGAGGTGACCGACGATCCGGTCGTCGTCGTCGAGGGCGAAGTACGACCAGTCGGGACGCGAACCGAAGCCTGACGTCTGCGTGGCCCACCACTCCGGAGGCGTCGGGGTCGAGCCCCAGTGGTCCATGAACGCGGCGTTCTTCACGAGGCGGGCTTCCTCGTTGCGGGCGAGGTCCCACGGCACGATACGGAACCCGGCACCGGGTCGGAGCCTGTCGGGGGTCGGCTGGCTCAGGTCGGCACGAACGTCGGCGAAATAGCGGATCGGCTCGAGCCCGAACCGCTCGAACAGCCTGATGGCCGACGTGTTCACGCACGCGGCATCGACGCGCAGGTACTTGGGCAGATCGTTGCCCGAGCCCTGCAAGAGCGCGGTGCCGCGCCCGAGCCCCCACTCGAGCAGGCGCCGGCCGATGCCACGACCACGGTGGTCGGGGTGCACGGTGCCCAGGACGTAGCAACGCTCCTCGCGCACCGTCGAGCGCAGGTACATCATGTACGCCACGCCGACGAGCCGGTCGCCGTCCCACGCGGCGAGCGTGTCGACGGGCAGGTCGACGGGCATCGAATCGAATTCCTCGCGGAGTTCCTCGCCCACCTGGTGCTGGGCACGGCCGTCGACGACCGACGCCACGTTCAGCAACGATGCGAGCGTGTCGTAGTCGACCTCGCGAAGCGGGCGGTAGTCGATGGTCATCGGGTTGCGACGCTAACTGGCGACGGTGACGACGACCTTGCCGATGTTGGCGTTGGACTCCATGTGCCGGTGCGCGTCGACGATCCGGTCGAGGGTGAACCGGCTATCGATGACCGGCTTCAGCACACCTGCATCGAAATCCGGCAGCAGCGCCTCGGCGAACGCCTGCGAGACGGCGATCTTCTCCTCCTTCGGGCGGGGTCGCAGCACCGTGCCGGTGATCGAAGCGCGCTTGGGCATCAGCGACGCCACGTTGAAGTTGACCGACGGGCCGGCCATGGTGCCCACCTGGATGATGCGACCCTTGCGGGCCAGGCAGGCCACGTTGCGCACGGTGTAGTCGCCGCCGATCACGTCGAGCACCACCTCCACCCCGCGGTCGTCGGTGAACGCCGCAACGGCCGCGGCGAAGTCGTCGGCGGTGTAGTCGACCACGAGATGGGCACCGAGGTCCCGGCAGGCCTGCACCTTGGCGGTGGAGCAGGTGACGACGATCCGTGCACCCATCGCCCGGCAGATCTGGATGGCTGCGGTGCCCACGCCCGAGGCGCCGGCATGCACGAGCGCGGTCTGACCGGGCTGCAGGCCGCCCTGCAGGAAGAGTGCATCCCAGGCGGTGATGAATACCTCGGGGATCGCCGCGGCATCGGCGAGCGCCATGCCACGCGGCGTGCGCACGGCCTGCGCGGCGGGGATGGTGAGGTACTCGGCGTAGGCGCCGCCCGAGACGATACCCATTACGTGGTCGCCCGTCTTCCAGCGCGAGGCACGGCGGTGCACACCCGTGTCGGACGCCGGCGGCTCGACCACTTCGCCGGCGAACTCCATGCCCGGGATGTCGTGGTCGCCCGGGAACGGGTTGGGGTACAAACCGCGACGCTGCAGCAGGTCGGCCCGATTGAGTGCCGTGGCGTGCACCCGCACGAGGACTTCGTCGGCGGCCGGTGTGGGAACCGGCACCTTCGCGATGCGCAACACCTCGGGCCCACCGAACTCGGTGAGTACGACGGCGCGCATGGTGATTGGTGCGCCACCGGCCACGACGACTACGCCTTGGCCATCTTCTCCTGCAAGCGGCGGTCGATCGCCGAGAGGAATCCCTCGGTGGTGAGCCACTTGGTGTCCTTGGAGATGAGCGCCGCGAGGTCCTTGGTCATTTCGCCACCCTCCACCGCCTCGATGCACACCTGCTCGAGCGTGTTGGCGAAGTTGGTGACCGCCGGAGTGCCGTCGAGCTTGCCGCGGTGCGCGAGGCCGCGCGTCCAGGCGAAGATCGAGGCGATCGGGTTGGTGCTCGTCGGGCGACCCGCCTGGTGCTCGCGGTAATGGCGCGTGACAGTGCCGTGCGCCGCCTCGCTCTCCAGGACGCGGCCATCTGGCGTGCTGAGTACCGAGGTCATGAGGCCGAGCGAGCCGAAGCCCTGTGCCACCGTGTCCGACTGCACGTCGCCGTCGTAGTTCTTGCAGGCCCACACGTAGCCGCCCTCCCAGCGCAACATGCAAGCGACCATGTCGTCGATGAGCCGGTGCTCGTAGGTGAGACCGGCCTTGTCGAACTCGGCCTTGAACTCCTTCTCGAACACCTCGGCGAAGATGTCCTTGAACTGGCCGTCGTAGGCCTTCAGGATTGTGTTCTTCGTGCTGAGGTAGACCGGGTAGTTGCGCTGCAGGCCGTAGTTGAACGAGGCGCGGGCGAAGTTGCGGATGCTCTCGTCGTAGTTGTACATGCCCATGACGACGCCGCGGTCCTTGAACTTGGCGATCTCCATCTCCACCGGCTTGCTGCCGTCCTGCGGCACGTAGGTCATCGTGACCGTGCCGGGACCGGGAACCTTGTAGTCGGTGGCGCGGTACTGATCGCCGTGCGCGTGACGGCCGATGACGATCGGCTTGTTCCAGTGCGGCACGAGACGCGGCACGTTGCGGATGATGATCGGCTCGCGGAACACGACGCCGTCGAGGATGTTGCGGATGGTGCCGTTCGGCGACTTCCACATCTGCTTGAGGTTGAATTCCTTCACGCGGGCCTCGTCGGGCGTGATGGTGGCGCACTTGACGCCCACGCCGTGCTTCAGGATGGCGTTCGCCGCGTCGACGGTGACCTGGTCGCCGGTCTTGTCGCGGTACTCGATGCCGAGGTCGTAGTAGTCGAGCTCGAGGTCGAGGTACGGGAAGATCAGGCGGTCCTTGATGAACGCCCAGATGATGCGGGTCATTTCGTCGCCGTCAAGGTCGACGACAGGAGTAGTGACTTTTATCTTGTTTGGCACGCAAGTACCCTACTTGTCGATGGACTTTGCATGGAGCAGCGAACAGGTGCTGCTCCGCAAACGGGCACGCGAACTGGCCACGGACGCCGTCGCACGGTACGGCCGGGCGAACGACAGCTGGATGAACGGCTACTCGAAGGAATTCTCACGCGAACTGGGCCGGGAGGGCTTCATCGGCATGACCTGGCCGGTGGAATTCGGCGGTGGCGGACGCCCGCCGATCGACCGCCTGATCGTCGGTGAGGAGATGATCGCCGCCGGGGCGCCGATCGCCGGCATGTGGTTCGCCGACCGGCAGATGGGGCCGGCCCTCTTCGGCTACGGGTCGCGCGAACAACGAGAGCGCTTCCTGCCCGACATGTTGCGCGGCGACACCACCTGGTGCATCGGCATGAGCGAGCCCAACGCCGGCAGCGACCTTGCATCGCTCTCCACCTCGGCCGTGCGCGACGGCAACCAGTGGGTGATCAACGGCCAGAAGATCTGGACGAGCTTCGGCGAACTCGCCGACTTCTGCTACCTGATCTGCCGCACCAGCAAGGAGGGGCCGCCGCACGCCGGCATCAGCGAGATCATCGTGCCGATGGACACCCCCGGGATCGAGGTGCGACCGATCACCGACATGACCACCAACCGCCACTTCTGCGAAGTGTTCTACACCGACGTACGCGTGCCGCTGGAGAACCTGGTGGGTGCCGAGGGTGCGGCGTTCAAACAGACCATGCGTCAACTCGAGCACGAACGCGGTGGCATCGACCGCCTGGTGTCGAACCGTGCGCTGTACCTGATGGCACGCGAGCGGGCCGATACGTCGGACGCCCGCGTACGTCAGCAAATCGCCGGGATCGAGATCGGCTACACGCTCGGGCGCATCCTGGTGATTCGCGAGGTGCTGAAGCAGGCGCCGGCCGGATTCTCTGCCGCCACCAAGTGCTTCTGCACCGAGCACGAGGCCCGGGTGGCCGACTTCGTCTCCGGCGTGTTCGGACCGTACGCCACACTGTGGGACGACGTAACGCAGGGCCTCGCCTACGCGCCGGCGTACACCATCATGGGCGGCACGTCCAACGTGATGCGCAACATCCTCGGTGAGCGCGTACTCGGGTTGCCGAAGGAACCGGCGGTTCGGGGGTAACTGTCGCTCGGTGAGCGGGCGCGTCCTACGACGAGTCGCGCAGCACGAGGTCGAGCCAGGTCATGTCGGCCCACGAGAACCACCCGCGCGTGAACCGACTCGGGTCGTCGACGTGCACGGACTCGTGCATATATCCGGTGCCCGCATCGGTGCGCTCGAGAAGCTCCACCGCTCCCGCGCGGCCGGAAGGGTTGGTCGACGTCATCGCTTCGATGGCGACTGCGATCGGCCATACCTGGTCACGCGGGGTGTGCTGCGAGCCGACGCCGCGCAACGCCCCGCCCGAGAACCACCACGGATTGTCCGGCGAGAGCACACGCCTGCGCGTGGCGAGGTACGCGGGATCGTCGACCGGACACACCTCCAGGTACGGCAGCGAGAGCAGTGACGGCACGTTGGCGTCATCGATGAAGAGTGCATTACCGACGCCGTCCACCTCGTAGGCATACCCGCGATCGGTGAGGGCATGCTTGGCCACGCCTGCTTCGATCTCGTCGGCGAGCAAGGTTGCATCGGAACGCTGCAACCGGCGCAGTTCGTGGGCAAAGAACAGGTTCGATGGAACATGGAAGCCGTACACGCACGCATCGTCGCTCGGGCGGAACGCCGACCACACCATGCCGGTCGGCTGCGTCGGCGCACCACACCCGCGGTGCGACAGCGAATCGTGTGCAACGCCGTTGTCACGACGGAATACGTACGACGAAGGGTCGTGGTACTGCTCGCGCCGCGCCAACGCGATGATGGCATCCACCGCCGAATGGAAACGTGCATCGAGATGGTCGGTGATCCCGAAGACTTCGGCAGTCCGGCGTGCAAGCCGCAGCACGCAGGCCAGCGAATCGAGTTCGTACTTGCGCTCGAACACCCAGTCGCTCTGGTCGGGGAAATCCTTGTGCCAGCAATTGCCGTTCGGGCCGGGATTGAACGCATTGGCATAGGCGTCGAGCAACACGAACCCCACCTGCGTCCGAGAAACCTCGGCCAGCAGGCGCCCAACCTCGGGGTGCTGCGCACGCAGGAACGGCTCGACTTGCCAGGTGGAATCACGTAGCCACATGGCGGGAATGTCACCGGTGATGATGAAGGGCGAGCCGTCGACGGTTCGCAGGAGTGTGCGGGTGAAGAAGCGATCGATGATCGCCTCGCACCGGGCGAGTCTCGGGGCCGGAACCCGCGACCGCAGCCCGGGAAAGACCTGGTCGAGTGGTGGCGCCGGCATGTACGGGGTGCCGGACGCAGCCATGACGGTCGCTCCGATGGTAGGTGCGAACTAGGTTTGGCGCGTGGCAACGCACCCACTCGACGTCAGCGATCGCGTCATCGACTCGGGCGTGGCCGACGAACCCGTCAACCGCGTGGACGGCAACGTATGGGAACTCGACACCGGTCTCGCCTTCGTGGAGAGCTTCAGCCACAGCGTGGTGGTGAACGGCGGCGACGGGCTCGCCTGCTTCGACGCCTCGGGGGCCGGGAGCGGCAAGCAGGTGGTGGATTCGATCCGTACGTGGTCGAACTCCCCCGTGTCGCACCTCGTGTACACGCACGGCCACGCCGACCACGTGGGCGGCAGTTTCGCCTTCGCCGACGACGCGCGGGCCCGCGGTCATGATCAGCCGCGGGTGGTTGGCCACACCCGTGTGCTCACGCGCATGCAGCGCTACGACGACACCTCCGGCTGGAACGTGCTCATCAACCGCCGCCAGTTCGGTGGCATCAGGTCGGAGATGCGGGCACCGATGAACGCGTCGATGGGCTCGTTCCACGACCCGGCACGGTTCCTGCCCGAGGGCACGCTGCGGCCCGACGTCACGTTCGACGACCGGCTCGATCTGCAGCTCGGCGAATTGACGGCCGAACTGCACCACGCGCGCGGTGAAACCGACGACCACCTGTGGGCGTGGGTACCGGGCAAGAAGTGGCTCTTCACCGGCGACTTCGTGATCTGGAACTTCCCCAACGCCGGCAACCCGCAGAAGGTGCAGCGGTACGCGTTGGAGTGGGCGCAGGCGCTGCGCAGGATGATCGCCCAGGGCCCCGAATTGCTCGTGCCGGCGCACGGGCTGCCCATCCAGGGCAAAGCCCGCATCGCCGGTGTGCTCGACGACATGGCAACGGCACTGGAGGCGCTGGTTCGCCAGGTGCTGGAAATGATGAATGCCGGCGAAACGCTGGACGCGATCATCCATACCGTGACGGTGCCGGCCGAGGTGCTGGCCAAGCCGTACCTGCGACCGTTTTACGACGAGCCGGAGTTCGTGGTGCGCAACATTTGGCGTTTGTACGGCGGCTGGTGGGACGGTGCCGCGTCACGCCTGAAGCCGGCTCCCGACTCCGCACTCGGAACCGAGATCGCTTCGCTCGCGGGCGGGGCCGACGTGCTGATTGCCCGGGCGAAGGGCTTGGCAGAGGACGGGGACATTCGCCTCGCCTGTCACCTCGCCGACTTTGCCGCATGGGCGGCACCCGACGACCCGACCATCCACACCCGACGGGCGGAGATCTACAACAAGCGGCGCGACACCGAGCTATCGCTGATGAGCAAAGGCATCTTCAAGGCCGCCGCCCGCGAGTCGGAAGCGGTCGTCAAGCGGCATCAGTAACGAACGCCGCTCGCTCAACGAGCGGGGCCGACTGCTGCTCGAGCAGCGGGGCGGTCATTCGCGTCCACCGGCACCAGCCGCAGTTGGGAGCCGAACGGGGCATGGTGCGACGCGTGATGAGCTTGACGGCATCGGCGACGAAGTGGAGGAAGGCCTCGTCGTTGCGCTCGACCTCGACCCATACGGCCGACGTGCGGTAGGCGTAGCCCTGCTTCTTGCCGGGGAGTTCCACCATGCCCTCTGGCGGGAAGCAGATGAGCCCCAGCTTCGACACGGGAGCAAGACGCAACGCTTCGCCCGCCGGTTGCTCGAGGGCGATCGCGTAGGCGTGCAGCTGGCGGCCGTAGAGCGCTGCGGCTTCGTCGCCCGGTGACGAAGTTTTGAAGTCGCAGACCCCGTAGCCGGCGCGCGAGAACTTGAGGATGGTGTCGGTCTCGCCGCCGAACTGCACGCGGTACGACGTGCCCGGCAGGGCGATGGCCTCGGACTTGACGCGCTTGCCGCGCTGGATGACCCCGGCGGGCAGCGACTTCTTGACGTCCTTCACGGAGCGACCGACGAAGAACTCCTTCTGCGCGTTGTCGAGCGCGCCGAACACCTTGGGGAACGCCGTGGCGGGCCGCGGACGGCCGTTGTAGTGGTGCCAGAAGCAGGCGGCGCACTCGTCGTAAAGGAAGGTGAGCGACGACGGGCTGAGCTTGATGATGCCCTCGGCAAGGTCGGCTTGGCGGCGCTGGGCGACCGTGGGGCGGGCTGGTTTGGTGGTGGTTTGCGTCGTCATCGTGCGGACGACGTTACGGAGGGGGTGTTGTGGGATTGGAACACCGGGAGGGTGCTTCTGGTGGGCGTGACGGGACTCGAACCCGGGACCTCCACCATGTCAAGGTGGCGCTCTAACCAACTGAGCTACACGCCCGAAAGCGACCGTCAGCCTACCCGCGATACGCCCCGACTACGGGCCGACTACTCAACGCGCAAGCGGAGCGACACTTCGTTGGCCAACAGGCGTCCGGCACGCGTTAACACCACCCGGTCACCGACGCACCGGACCAGTTCCGACATCTCCTCGATGTCGGCCGTATTGAACGCCCCGACCGGCACACCATCGCGGGTACGCAGCTGCAACTGCAGACGCTCGAGCGACCGTGTGGCGTCGTCGAGCTGCTCGAACGACGACTCCGCCGAACGCCCCGCTTCGATCAGTTCCACGTAACGGTCGGGGGTGCGCACGTTCCACGAGCGGCGCCCGTTGCGGTGGGCGTGCGCGGCACTGCCGAAGCCGGCGTAGTCGCCACCGCTCCAGTACACCGCGTTGTGGCGGCACTCGTGGCCCGGCTTTGCCCAGTTGGAGATCTCGTAATTGGCGAGCCCGGCCGCGGCGAGCAGGTCGTCGGCGCGGTCGTACTTGTCGGCTTGATCGTCGTCGTCGGGATGACGGTCGGGCTGCGTGGCCAGCGCCGTGCCCGCCTCGACGGTGAGCCCGTACGCCGACACGTGCGGGGCGCCGAGCGCCACCACGCGCTCGACGGTCGACGTCCAGTCGTCGAGGGTCTCCCCCGCTCCGCCGTAGATGACGTCGAGATTGAACGTGTCGAACCCCGCCGCGCCGATCGCCTCGACGGCCCGCGCCACGTTGTCGGGTGAATGCGTTCGGCCGAGGCTCACCAGCACGTGCGGCGATGCCGACTGCATGCCGAGGCTGATGCGATTGATGCCGATCGAGCGGAAGGTGTCGAGCATGCCGCGGGTGACATCGTCGGGATTGCACTCCACGGTGAACTCGGCGTCAGGGCGACGCGGAATCGTGTCGAGCACCCGCACCAACGCGTCGGCCTCGACGAGCGAGGGGGTTCCGCCGCCGACGAAGATGGTGGACGCCTCGGGAGTGTCGGCCCGCTCGATCTCGGTTCGTAGTGCGGCGAGGTAGCGGTCGATCAGGTGCGCACGATCGGTGAACGTGGCGAACGCGCAGTAGTCGCACTTGTGGTGACAGAACGGTACGTGCACGTAGACACCGAAGCCGATCTCCCCGCGCGGGGC
>JBIJCI010000030.1:0-17501 GCA_044344715.1 Ilumatobacteraceae bacterium
ACGACGATTGCTCATCGCGCGCTGTAGACGGGTTGAATTCTTCGAAGGGCTCATGCCGGCTTTTCAGGTTTGCACCTGTCCGCACCGAACATGTCCTGACCGATCAGATGCTCATCTGATCTGGTTATTACTTTGTGTCAGTGTCACTGCTGAGGTGACACCAACGAATTGACAGACAGCATCCGTCGACCCGAAGGTCTCCGTTGCTGCCCGCACTGGCGTTCAGTCTTCTCTTCCGTTTTCAAGGAGCTCGTCACGGACACGTGCGCTAGGCAGAGGTTTCCGCTCTTTCCGTGTTCGGACTCAGACCAAGTCGGAGCCCTGAACGCGGACACGTGAGACTAGCAGATGCTTGGCGGACCCCCAACCTGCGGAGCCCGGTACTTCGATTTCTGAGGCGAAATCAGGCCGACCTGCTCAGGCCCCGAAATCCACCAGGTGATAGGTGGTTTTGCCCTTTCGCACGAGCAGGTAGCGCCCGTGCAGGAGCGGCAGGGAGGCGAGGTCGGTGTCCTCAGAAAGCACGATTCCATTGGCCCGCACGCTCTTTTGGGTGAGGAGTCGTCGGGCCTCGCTCTTGCTTGCCGCTACTCCCGGCAGGGCGGCGAGTGATCCGACGAGGTCGGCGAGAACCGCCATCCCCATCCTGGTGGTGGGAACTTCGGCGGCAATGAAGGTCATCGATTCCCTGGAGACGGTCATCGGATCGCCGCCAAAGAGGATTGCAGCGGCGTCCTCGGCGGCCTGGGCGGCGTTCGGCCCGTGGACGAGTTCGGTCAGTTCGCGGGCGAGCAGCCGTTGTGCCGGCCGCTCGGCAGGATTGGCCTTCTGCTGTTCGAGAATCTCGGCAAGCTCCTCCATCGGTTTCAGAGAGAACTGCGGTAGGTACCGCTCGATGTCGTCGTCGGCAATCTGCATCCAGAACTGCCGGAACTGATACGGCGAGGTCTTCTTGGGATCCAACCAGACCGCACCATCTGCCGTCTTGCCGAATTTGGTGCCGTCGCTCTTGGTGAGGAGCGGCCAGGTCAAACCGTAGGCCGAGCGCCCCAACCGTTTGCGGATCAGGTCGATACCGGCCGTGATGTTGCCCCACTGGTCGCTTCCGCCCATCTGCATCTCGCAGTCGTGATGCTCGCAGAGGTGCCGGAAATCGTTGGCCTGGAGGAGCATGTAGCTGAACTCGGTGTACGACAGACCGTTCTCGTCGGCCAGGCGTGATTTCACACTGTCCTTGGCCATCATCTGGTTGACGGTGATGTGCTTGCCCACGTCGCGCAGGAACGAGAGCACCGGAACGTCCCGCGTCCAGTCGGCGTTGTCGACGAGAGTTGCCTGGTTCGTGCCGGCACCGAAGTCGAGCAGGCGCTCGAGCTGCACCTTGATGTTTGCCACGTTGGCAGCGAGGGTGTCGGCGTCGAGCAGGTTGCGCTCTTCGCTGCGGCCGGAAGGGTCACCGACCATTCCCGTGGCTCCCCCGGCCAACACGATCGGGCGATGGCCGAGCATCTGGAACCGTCGAAGGGAGATTTGTCCGAGCAGGTTTCCGGCGTGCAGTGAGTCGGAGGTGGGATCGAAGCCGACGTAGGCACCCATCTGAGCGCTCGTGCTGCGCTGTGTGAGCGTCTCCCTATCGGTGGAGTCGTGGATCAGTCCCCGCGCGGCGAACGTGGCGACGACATCACCGAACTTCGCCATGCGTCAAGAGTAGGGCGCGACCCCGGTCTTACCGCGGCGCAATCAACTCGCGGCAGGCCGCAAGTCGACGGCCAGTGCATCCTTCACCCACTCCGGAACAGGAGTGACCTTTGGGGCGCCTGGCGTCGTGGACACGTAGACGATGGAGGCGTCGAACGATGGATCCCCCGCCACGTGGCCCCGGGCGACAACATCAAAGGACGAGTTGCCCCACCGTGAAACCTCGCAATCGATCGAGACCACCTCGGCCACCCGCAGGGGACGGTGCCAGGTGATCGTGACCGTTTTCAGCATGCAATCGAACTCGTGCATCCGCGCCCCGAATCGTGCCACGAACCAACACATGACCGCATTGTCGCAATAGGCAAGATACTGGGCATTGAAGACCACCTGCTGCATGTCGCACTCGCCGTAGCGAACGCGGATGTCGTGCCGGAACACGATCGTCAGACTATGCGTTGGCAGCGGTTACGGAACTCGGACCGAGCGAACCATTCGTGAAACGACCATGACCGCCTCGGCATGAGCCCTGGCCTGTGTAGCGGTGATCGACGGACCCAGTTCAACGACGAATCCCGATGCCTCAGGTACGGCATTTCGCTGCCAGGTCGCTGCCACACCCGTGTAGCGCCCGCCGGTGATGCGCACGAGCGGCAGGTCGGTGAGCTTGGCGTAGCGCGCCCGCAGTCGACCCTCGAATCCGGTGCCCGGTGAGATCATGTTCAGATCCTGGTGGTACCAGATACCAAGCGCCGGCTTCACCGACCGTACGAACTGGACCATCGCCCTGGTTTCAGGTTCCGATCCGGCGGACGTTCCCGCGTACTGCCAGTAGCCGGGCTCCCCCTGCGGTGCCCAGTCACGGGGGAAGTTGCGGTTGAGATCGACACCCCTCGAGTTGCCACGAGTGGAAGCCGCCGTTCCATCGGGATTCATCGTCGGGATGATCCAGAGATCCACGCCAACGGGCGGCGACATCGTGCGCAGGACATCGACGATCTGCAGACCGGCCTCCTCGTCACCGTGAATCACACCAACCACCATCACGACGGTGCCACCAACCGTGCCGTAGCGCAATGCCTCGATCTCACGACCGCCAACCGAGGTTCCGACAACCCGCCGTTCGATGAATGGCGGCTCGTCAACCCGTGGCGTTGGACCTGCGGACACCGCAACCGACGGAACCGAGCCCCAACCAAGGGCACCGACCACCAGGGCCGCCACGACGGGCCGAATTCGCATCAACGAGAGATTACGAGAACCGCCGCAGCAGCGCTGCAACCACATGCCGGAGCTCCCGGCGCTGTGCATCGGCGGCGGCTGGTCCGGCCGCGCCGTGGCTGGTCCGGCGCCGTACCGCCACACCCGGAGCAAAGAGGGCGGCGGCCTCGGGACCGAGCCCGGAGTCGGCCCGCACCAGGTTCTCGAGGGGGACACCAGAGCCGAGCGAGCGCGACACGAGCTCCCCCACCTTGGCGTGCGCCTGTCGGAAGGGTGTTCCGCGGGCAACCAACCACTCGGCGAGATCGGTGGCAACTGCTGCCGGCGAGTCGGCGGCCTCGCGCATGGTGTCGAGATTGAATTCGGCATCGGCGATCATCTCCGAGATCGCCACCAGGCCACGATTCACCTGGTCGAGAGAGTCGAAGAACGGCTCCTTGTCCTCCTGCAGGTCACGGTTGTAGGCGAGTGGTAGTCCCTTCAGCACTGCGAGCAAACCGGTGAGGTTCCCGATCAGGCGCCCCGCCTTGCCGCGGGCCAGCTCCGCGACGTCGGCGTTCTTCTTCTGCGGCAACATCGACGACCCGGTTGCGTGCTTGTCACTCAGGGTGGCAAAGCCGAATTCCTCGGTGGTCCACAACACCCATTCCTCACCGAGCCGAGACAGGTGCAGACCCACCATTGCCAGAGCGAACAAGCCCTCGGCGACGAAGTCACGGTCGCTGACGGCATCGAGCGAGTTGGCAAAGACCCGCGCGAAGCCAAGACGTCGCTGCGTGTCGGTTGGATCGGTCGGTAGCGATGTTCCCGCCAATGCTCCGGCACCCAGCGGTGAAACGTCCAGCCGTTCCACCGCGTCAAGCAGACGACCGACATCGCGGGTGAACGCCCACGCATGGGCACGCAGATGGTGCGAGAGCAGCACCGGTTGTGCGCGTTGAAGGTGCGTGTATCCGGGTAGGTACGCGTCTGCGGAGTGGTCGGCGCGGCGGTCGAGCACGTCGATCAGCGTGAGCACGTTGTGCGCCGTCCGTGTCAACTCCCGTTTGGCGAAGAGACGCAGCGCCGTTGCCACCTGGTCGTTTCGGCTGCGCCCGGTGTGCAGCTTTGCCCCGACTGGCCCCGCAATCTCGGTGACACGGCGCTCGATTGCCGTGTGGATGTCCTCGTCGCTCGGGACGAAAACGAACGTCCCGGCAGAGAATTCCGACTCGACGCGGCGCAGGGCCTCGACGATCACGCTCGCCTCTGCTGCCGGCAGCACGCTCGTTACCCCGAGCATCTCCACGTGGGCGACGGAGCCGGTGACGTCGTCCATCCAAAGGCGTGCGTCGAAGCCGATGCTTTGCGTGAATGCCATGAGCGATTCAGCAGGCGATTCAGTGAAACGGCCGTGCCAGAGGTGCTTGTCGTTCATGCGTCCGCTCCGGTTGGTTGGTTCACTTTGCGACCCGTCCGAGTCCGGCCAAATCGCGAAGCACGCCGGCCAGACGCTTCGCCCCGAAGTTCGAGTCCGCCACGCACAACAGGGTGTCGTCGCCGGCAACCGTGCCGATGATGCCCTTCACGCGGGACCGATCGAGCGCCGACGCCACCACGTGCGCACATCCGGGTGGTGTCCGAACCACCACCATCGGGTCGCTGAATTCCACCTCGGCAACCCACTCGGACAACACCCGGCGCAGCTGTTCCTGCGGCGCGATGCGGTCCGGTGCGAAATCGGGGATTGCGTAAGCGGTCTGACCCTTGCGAATCCGCACCTTGACCGCACCGAGATCCTCCAGGTCACGCGACACGGTTGCCTGCGTTGCGTCGATCCCCTCCTCCCTGAGCAGCTCGAGGAGCATCGGCTGGCTCGTCACGTCGTGCTCGGCGATGATCCGCGCGATCGTCTGTTGACGCTGCACCTTGCTGGTCACGTGGTGTCCCCTTTCGTGATGTCATTCTCCTCGCAGAGGAACGCGAGGAGACCTCGTGCTGCATGCATACGGTTGTGCGCCTGTCGGACCACACGACTTGCCGGTCCGTCGATCACCTCGGCCGTTACCTCCACACCACGATGCGCCGGCAGACAATGCATGAAGATGGCATCACTGTCGGCCGCCGCCATCACTGCCTCGTCCACCTGATGGTGGGCAAAGTCACGGAGACGACGTTCCGTTTCGGCCTCCTGACCCATACTGACGAACACATCCGTGTGCACCGCATGCGCCCCGGAAGCAGCCTCGCGGGCCGATTCGAACTGGTCCACCCCCGCTGCACCAAGTGCGGCCAGGCGCGCTAGCTCGTCGTCGGAGGCGCCGTAGCCGCTCGGGCAACCGAACCGGAGGTTGGCTCCCTCGAGGGCACACGCTTCGGCGAGCGACCGCGCAACGTTGTTGTAGTCGCCGATCCACGTCACGGTCCGGCCCTTCAGGGAGCCGAATTCCTCGCGCATCGTCAACACGTCAGCGAGGCTCTGCAGCGGGTGCGACCGGTCACTCAGCATGTTGACGATCGGAACCACGTTGACCGAGGCCATCCGCACGAGCACCTCGTGGTCGAACACGCGGGCGGCGATGATTGCGTGGTACCCGCCCATGATTCGGGTGATGTCCTCGACGGTTTCCCGAACGTCGAAGCCGACCTCTTCACCGCGTGTGAAGATCGGGTGACCGCCGAGTTGCACGACGGCCATCTCCATCGACTGTCTGGTCCGATTCGATGGTTTCTCGAACACCAGTGCCACTCCGTAGTCGGCGAGCGGCCATCCGAGCGCCTCCTGACGCTCGGTAGCGAGCTGGAGTACGCGCGAGAGTTCGCGCTTGGTCAGGTCGGTGGTGTCGAGGAAGTGCCTCACGACAGCGCCCCCGAAATCAACGCGAGGGCCTCGGAAATCTCGTCGTGCGTCACCGTGATGGGTGGCGCGAGCCGAATTGCCGTTGACGTCACCGCGTTGGTGACGAGGCCCCGTTCCATCAGCTTCGCTTGTACGGCCTTGGCGTCTGCGCCCTCCCCAAGTTCCACACCGATGAGTAATCCGCGACCGCGAACCGACTTCACCGCAGGTATCCGTCGGAGCTGCGTCATCAACAGTTCGCCCTTCTCCCGGGCCAGCCGCGGAGCATCGATCTCCCGCATGATGTCGACAACCGCACACACCGCGGCGGTAGCCACCGCCGTTCCGCTATAGGTGCTGCCGTGATCTCCAGGCCGGAAGACCGATGCGATTTCCCGCGGCGCCCAGAGGGCCCCGACCGGCATGCCGTTGCCCATCGCTTTCGCGAGCATGACCGCGTCGGGTTTCACACCGGCGTGTTGGAAGCCGAACCATTCCCCCGTGCGCGCGAATCCCGTCTGGACCTCGTCGATCATCATGAGGGCGCCGCGCTCCGTACACATCTTCCGTACATTCCGCAGCCATTCGTCGCTCGCCGGAATCACACCACCTTCGCCCTGCACGGTCTCCACCAACACCGCCGCCACGGAACCGTCCACGACCCTCTCGAGCGCCCCGAGGTCCCCGAACGGCACGTGAACGAAGCCCTCGGGCATCGGCTGGAATGGTTCATGTTTCGCCGGCTGCCCCGTCGCCGCCAGCGCGGCGAGCGTACGGCCATGGAAGCTGCCGAGCATGCTCACCACCTTGTGGCGTCCGCGGCCGCCGAACTTGCGGGCGAGCTTGATGCCCGCCTCGTTGGCCTCGGCACCCGAGTTGCAGAAGAACACCTGCCCACCGCCACCGAGGAGTTCATCGACCATCGTCGCCGCCCGGGTCGCAACCGGGTTGGCGAAGAAGTTGCTCACGTGAAGCAGGGTGTGTGCCTGCTCGGCGATCGCGTCCGCGATCCGCGGATTCGCATGGCCGAGTGACGTCACGGCGATACCCGAGAGGAAGTCGAGGTAGCGCTTGCCGTTCACGTCCCAGAGCTGTGTTCCCTCGCCGCGAACGAACATGACCTGCGGCGCACCGAACACCGGCATGAACGGGCATCGATCGGGTACGGCGCCACCTTCCCCGAGCGCCGCAGGGGACGATGCGAATGCGTGGGCGAGCTTGCCGTTGAGAACGTTCCGTTGGTCGGTCACGGAGTCGGTCCTCCGACGAACATCGTTCCCACACCCTCATCTGTCAGCAGTTCGAGCAGTGCCACGTGAGCCACACGTCCGTCGAGGATGTGGGCGGCACCGACGCCGCCCCGAACTGCGTCGAGGCAACTCTCCACCTTCGGGATCATGCCACCGCTGATGATGCCCTGCGACTTCAACTCCCCCACCTCGCCGGCACCGAGCGTGGGAATCAGCGATGCCGGGTCGTGCTGGTCGCGCAGAACCCCGGCGATATCGGTGAGGAAGAGGATCTTCGATGCCTTCAACGACACGGCCAGGGCGCTTGCCGCAGTATCGGCGTTGATGTTGTAGGCCTGCCCGGCGGAATCGGTCCCGACGGTCGCCACCACGGGCACCACACCGTCATCGAGCAGACCCTGGACCACCGCCGGATTCACCGACACGATCTCCCCGACGAAGCCCAGCGCCGGATCGCGCTGCTCGCACAGGAAGAGCGCCATGTCCTGGCCGGAGACGCCCGCCGCATTCGCCCCCGACTTGTTGATCATGGAGACCAACGTCGGGTTTACCGTGCCGAGCAGCACCATGCTGACGATCTCGATGGTCTCGGCATCGGTGACCCGCAGCCCGTCGTGGAAGGTGGGTTGCTTGCCGAGACGGTCCATCATCGCGGATATCTGCGGTCCCCCACCGTGCACGACGACGGGCTTCATCCCTACTGCGTGCAACAACGCGATGTCCCGCGCGAAGATCTCCATCGACTCCTCGGGACTGTCGGCGAGGGCGTTACCGCCGTACTTGACGACGATCACGTGCCCCGCGAAACGTTGGAGATACGGCAGCGCTTCACCAAGAACCGCGGCTCGGACGTGGGCGCTGATGCTCACGGATACATCCCCACGGCGGAGAGACCCATCGTCTCGGGAAGTCCGAGTGCGACGTTGGCTGCCTGCAACGCACCGCCGGCGGCACCCTTGGTGAGATTGTCGATGGCGCACAACGCCATGACCGTCCCGGTGCGCTCGTCGAACCGTGCCGTGATGTGCGCCGCGTTCGATCCGAGTGTCGCCTTGGTCGAGGGCGACCCGGGTCGCACGACGATGAAGGGCTCGCGTGCGTAGAACTTGGCGAGTGAGGCCAAGAGCGACTGGGTCGTCGGGGTAGAACCGCGAGCGGGCCTGGCATAGCAAGTGGCGAGAATTCCACGGTTCATCGGTGCCAGGTGCGGCGTGAAGAGCACGCGAGTCCCGGTGACCTGCTCGATCTCCGGTGTGTGACGATGATCGAGCAGGCCGTATGCCTGGAAGTCCTCGTTGGCCGAATTGAAGTGCGTGTTCGACTTCGCGGCCCGACCCGCTCCGGATACACCGGAGGCTGCGTCGACGATGACCCCCGTCGTTTCGATCAATCCGCCTCGCACCAGTGGCGCCAGTGCCAGCGAGGCCGCCGTTACGTAGCACCCCGGCGTGGCGATGAGATTCGCACCGACTAGTTCATTGCGGTGCAACTCCGGAAGCCCGTAGACGGCCCTGGCAAGAAGATCCGGTTGGTCGTGGGTGAATCCGTACCAGCGCGGATATTGCGAGGAGTCCTTCAAGCGGAATGCGGCGGACAAATCAACGACCAGCCGTACATTGTCGACCAACCTCGGAACCATCGCCATCGATGCCTCGTGCGGTAGTGCCATGAACACCACGTCGCACTTCGTGGCGACAGCTGCGTCGAACTCCGCGAAGACCAACGACGGATACGCGGCGGCCAGCGAGGGATACACCGACGACGCCAAGCTGCCTGCCTGAGAATCTCCGGTGGCGTACACCACGTCGAGTACGGGATGTGCGGCGAGCAACCTCAACAACTCGACCCCGGTGTATCCGGACGCGCCGATTACTGCAGCGCGAAGAGTGCCCGAATTACCCATCTGGATAATGATACAGGGAAATGAATAACTATGCAGCCATTCCCGTTACGCCAGCCTGGCCGCCAACTCGGCGTAAAGCGGGATCCCGAACACGAGGTTGAACGGGAAGGTGATGCCGAGTGCCGCCCCCAACGCCAGACCGGCATCGGCTCCGGGCATCCCTATCCGCACGGCTGCGGGTGCGGCGATGTAACTGGCACTTGCCGCCATCGTTGCGAGCACCGTGACTCCACCAACCGAGAGGCCCGCCGCGGTACCCGCGAGAGCTCCGAGCACACCGAACACTACGGGCAGCAGGATCGCGAAGGCCACGAATCTCGAACCGGCGCTTCGCAGGGCATCGAGCCGGGCCCCTGCGAGCACACCGAGATCCAGCAGGAACAAGACCAGCACCCCAGGGAAGAGATCGACGAAGAGTGGCTCAACGAGCACCGCCGACTTCTCGGTTGCGATCAACCCGATGATGATTCCGCCGAGCAGGAGCACGACGCTTCGTCCGGTAACCACCTCGTGCAACGCGCTACGCAGCGTGCGCTGTCCGAGTACACGACTGGCGATGAGGAGGGCAACGATGATTCCCGGTACTTCGAGAGCGGCCACCAACGCAGCGAGATACCGCTCATCGAGCGTTCCCGCATTGCGGGTGAAGGTCTCCGCTGCGGTGAACGTCACCGCCGACACCGAACCGTAGTGAGCAGCGAGTGCCGCGGCATCCGCAAGACCCCGGGCCAGGAGCCGGCGCGCCACGACATAGGTGATTACAGGGGTTGTAACACCGATGACGATCGTTGCTACCAGCGGCCACAATAAATCGGCGAGGTCGGCGTCCCGCAGATGGAGACCACCCTTCAATCCGATCGACAACAGCAGGTACGTCGACAAGAGCGAGGTCACCGACTCGGGGAAGCTGAGGTCACTCTTCAGCCGAACCGCGACGGCACCGAGCACGAAGGCCAGCACGGCCGGCGAACCCAAGTTCTGGGCGAGCAGTTCACCCAGACCCACAGGACAAGTATTGCCGTTCTTCCGGCGTCGGTCGGTACGCGCTCGCCTGCCCGCTTCGGGGGTTGCATCCGACCTGATGTCGTGGTGGACTGACGTCGATGAGCGTGGCCGGTCGGCTCCTGGTTGCTGCTCCACCGATGAACGACCCGAACTTCGAGCGGTCGGTGATTCTCATGCTGCGCCATGACGATGAGGGGGCTTTCGGGCTGGTGGTTTCGCGCCCCTCGGATGTCCTATCGGCAGTCGAGGGCAGCGCACTCGCGGGGTGGGTCGGCCAAAGCTGCCCACCCGCGCTGCTGTTCGAGGGTGGCCCGGTACAGCAGAACACCGTCATCGGGCTCGCATGCTTCGATGAGGACATTGAGAGGTCGTGGATCGACCCGGCAGTCGCCGGCATCTGGACGGTCGACCTCCGTAGTGACGCCTCGAACGCCATCGAGTGCCGTGCACTGCGACTCTTCGCCGGTTATTCCGGTTGGGGATCCGGACAGCTGGAGGGTGAGCTGGCCGCCGACCATTGGTTCGTGATCGACTTCGAACCCGACGACGCGTTCGATGCAGCACCCCACACTCTGTGGAGGCGGGTTCTCGAGCGCGATCCTACGCATCGCGACTGGGTGCGCGGATTCCCGGACGATCCGAGCCTGAACTAGGTACGGGCCGCTCGGATACGGTTGGCGACGTGTCCGTCAACGCCGTGAACCGCGCGCGCTACGACCTCGCGGACGGTGCGCTCATTGCCAGGACCAGAACGCAGTTGGCAACCGAGGGAGTGTGCGTGTTGCCGGAGTTCATCGATGAGCCGACCGTAGGCACCATGGTGCGCGAGTGCGACGAGTTGGCCGCTCTCGCCCACCGCTCTGCCCCGCGACGCAACCCGTTCCTCACCAAGGCCGGACCATCCGCGAGTTCACCGACAGCCGTCGAGCTGTACGACTCGCTGGAGGTGCTGGCATACGACCAGATTCCGCCGTCGAGCCGCCTTCGTTTGCTTTACGAGGACGACGAGCTACTCGATTTCGTGCGCCGCTGCCTCGGCCTGGATGCCTTGTTCCGATATGCGGACCCCTTCGGTGCGCTGAACGTCTCCATCATGCGGGACGGCGACGTGCTGGACTGGCACTTCGACATGACCGACTTCGTCGTCTCCATTGCTTTGCAGCCGTCGGCGATGGGCGGCGACTTCGAGAATGCGCCGCTCATCCGCGATGCGGGCGATGATGCGATCAACTCGCTACTGGACGGTGATCGACGGCTCGTACGGGTCGAGCCGATGCAGCCCGGCGCGCTCATGCTCTTCAACGGTCGACGGAGCATGCACCGGGTTACACCGATTCGAGGTGGGGTACCGAGGTACGTGGCGCTTCTCGCCTACGACACCAAGCCGGGCACCGACTCGACCGACGAACTGAAGTTGTCCCGCTACGGACGACTCCCCGGGTCGGGGGCGTGATGACGCAACCGGAGTTCCCCACCGAGATCGGCGAGGGTTTCGCCGGCAGCGGGGCGAACGCAGCGCACATCAATTCCGTGCTCGGACTGCGGGACGGGCCGGTCGGTACGGCATTCGCTACCGCACTCGCGCAACCCAGTCCGGGGCACGTGCCGTTCCTCGCCGTGTGGGCTCCCAACGTTCCTCTCGAGCCCCCGACCCTCCTCGTCAACAAGGCGACCATCGTCGATGACCGGCACGGCTCGCTCACCTGGGGTGCGGCCCAGGCCGGTGTTGCCGCCGGTGTCACCGAGTACGTTGCCGGTCGCTTCACGCAAGCAGAGACGGCACGGCTCACTCTGATCGTTGCCGTTTGGGTGAACCCGGACGCGAACGATGCCGACGAGATCTTCGTCAACAACCGGACCGCGTCGCTGACCGCACTCGTACGCGGACAATCGGGCGTGGCTGGTCACTCGAACGGCGGGACCGCGGTCGATGCATTCGCATCGGGACTCCGACCGTTCAACCCGTACTACACGTCCCGATCCTGACCGGACGGCCGCGGCATCGGCGAAGGACGGATGTCTCGTTGACTCGGGGCAACGCACTCGTGACCTAATCTTGAGACTCGTATGGCGGTGTGGCGCGCGGTCTTCTGGATCGTCATCATTCCACTGGCTGCGTTCCGCCGCGTGGCACGGCGCCGGGCAGTTGAGCCGTCCGAGTCCGCCTGGCGGGCGGCCCCCACCAGCCAGCCTCATGACGCCGGGTTCTTCCGTTCGATGCGTGGATCCCGGCGATGAACATCCTCGGAATCTCGGCCTACTACCACGACTCCGCCGCGTGCCTCGTTACCGATGGCCGAATCGTCGCGGCAGCGCAAGAGGAACGCTTCACCAGACGCAAACACGACCCTTCGTTCCCGGCTCGGGCGGCCCGGTTCTGTCTCGACCATGCCGGCCTGACGGCGGACGATATCGACGCCGTCGTCTTCTACGAGAAACCGGTGGAGAAGTTCGGCCGCATCCTCGGATCGTTCGTCGACAACGCACCGCGCGGGGGAACGACCTTCCCGCACGCGATGGCTGCCTGGATTCCCCGCAAGCTCAGACAACGTCGGCTCCTGGCATCCGAACTGGCCGGGGCGCTCGGGGCGACACCCGGATCATGGCGGCAGCGCCTCCAATTTTCCCGTCACCACTTGAGCCATGCCGCCAGCGCCTTCTTCCCCTCGCCGTTCACCGATGCGGCGGTCCTCACGATGGATGGCGTCGGCGAGTGGGAGACCACCACCATCTTCCACGGAAAGGGTTCGACCCTCACACCGGTGGCGAGCATCGACTTCCCCAATTCCCTGGGGCTGCTCTACTCGGCATTCACCCACTACTGCGGCTTCAAGGTCAACTCCGGCGAGTACAAGCTGATGGGCCTCGCCCCCTACGGAACACCGAGGTTCGCCGACACCATCCGCGACTCGCTCGTGCGCGTGCACCCGGACGGCTCGTTCCGACTCGCCCTCGAGTACTTCAATTTCGTCACCGAGTTCACTCCCACGAACGCGAAATTCTGGAAACTCTTCGGTAGGGAGCCGAGGGACCCCGAGAGCGACGTCACCCAACTCGACATGGACGTCGCGGCTTCCATCCAGTTGGTTACCGAGGAGATCGTTCTCGCGCTGGCAAAGCGCGCAGCGCTCCTGACGGGATCACGGAATCTCTGCCTCGCCGGCGGTGTCGCGCTCAACTGCGTGGCGAACGGCCACCTCCAGGAGGCCGGGATCTTCGACGACATCTGGATCCAGCCCGCGGCGGGTGATGCCGGTGGTTCGCTCGGTGCCGCGCTCGCCTACTGGCACCTCGCGCTCGGTATGCAGCGGGACGTCCCGACCCAGGGCGACCACATGCAGGGCGCCTACCTCGGACCGGAGTATTCGCAGGACTCGATCGAATCCGAACTCACACGAATCGGTGCCGTGTTCCGGGTCCTCCCGTTGCCCGAGCTACTCGACGCGACGGTCGATTCCCTCGTTGCCGGCAATGCAGTTGGATGGTTCCAAGGTCGGATGGAGTTCGGCCCCCGCGCCCTCGGAATGCGATCGATACTCGCCGATCCGCGCAACGACTCCACACAACGCAACCTCAATCTGAAGATCAAGTTTCGCGAGTCGTTCCGTCCGTTCGCCCCCGCGGTGCTCGCGGAGAAGGTGCACGAGTGGTTCACCTACGACCGCACGAGCCCCTACATGCTCGTCACGGCACCCGTCGCGACGGAGCGGCGGCTGGACCTCGGCGATACCACCGGCCTCTTCGGCATCGCCCTGCTCGATCGTCGGCGATCGAGCATCCCCGCCGTAACGCACGTGGACTACTCCGCACGGCTTCAGACGGTCCATACCGATACCAACCCACGATTCCACGCCCTGCTCACGGAGTTCGAGCGGCGAACTGGCACTCCGGTACTCGTCAATACCTCCTTCAACGTGCGTGGTGAACCGATCGTCATGAATCCGGAGGATGCTTTTCGCTGCTTCATGGGCACGGATATGGACCTCCTCGTCGTCGGCAACTGCGTCCTGACGAAGAACGAGCAGACCGTCCAGAGAATCGACCACGCGAGTTCGTTCGGACTGGACTAGACCGTGACCGTACGGACCGACGCCACCCGAGAGGCCGCGTGCGCCGCGGTCGATGATCGGGAGGTCGTTGCCCGCGGTGAAGCGTTCGGGGATTCGTACATCGGCATCCTCGGGAATGCCCTCACCGTCAGCGAGATTCGCCGAACGAGGAGGTTCGCGCACCCGAACGCCGTCTACGGCCTTCGCTACGTGCCCGGCGCCGTGGCAGCCGGCAATCACCGTCCGTACGCGGGCCTGGACCTCTACGTCGTTGACCAGGACGGGCATATGGACAACTCGTCGGTTGCGGGCCGATCGGATGGAGACGGCGCAGCCGACGATCGTCCGCTCATTGCAATGTTCGGCGGGTCGACAATGATGGGGATGGGTTCAAGGCTCCCGGAGTTCACGATTCCTGCCCTGACCGAGCGGATTCTGTTCTCCGAGCACGGCATCACTGCCCGGTGCAGGAACTACGGCATCGGCGGCACGACCTCGGTGGAGGCATTGTCGTTGCTCCTCCACGAGGTGGCACCGCTGAAACCACGGGTCAACGTGTTCTACGACGGATGGAACGACTGCTCGTACTTCACCACGCTGGCGGCGCTGGCCGCCGATACGCGTTCACCGTTGTCGCTTGCAGCACGCCAGGCGGTCGACCTACGCCAGCTCGAGCTCAACGTGATGATGCCGACACTCTCGAGCCCCCGGCGGGCCCTCGGGCTCGCCGCCAGACTCGGTGCGAGCTGGCTTGCATCCGGAGTTGGCGACGTGTTTCCGCCAGCCGTACGGCGCCCGATTCACGGAGCGACTGCCCGAGTGATCCCGCTCGGCATCCACCGCGAATTCTCGCGGCTCCGGGGCGACTCGTCGGACGAGCGACTCATCGATGCGGTGCCCACGGCGGCCGGAAAGTTCGCCTCGATCCATGCAGTTGCACGGTTCGTGAGTGCTTCATGCGGAGCCGCGTTCATTCATGCACTCCAACCACTCACTCTGTGGGGTCGCAAGCCATTCACCGAAAATGAGCGGGATTACGCCACCACCGGCTACAGCACCGGTTCGACTGCCCCCTTCGAGCCGTTCAAGCGGCGGGTCATCGATGAGCTCGGCGACCAGCTCATCGACTTGACCGACACCTTCGCCGAGGAGCCCGACGAGGTGTACACCGACTCGGGCCATCTGAACCGGCTGGGGAACCTGATCGTGGCGTCACGACTCGCCGCGGCAATAGCAGCACGATGGGAGGTAAAGACATGAGGAAGTTGCTCTCATGGGTACGACGACTCGCGCGTCGGCAACCGCGGAAGAAGCGGGGGCCGGACAACCAGAATTATCCGCTCTGGTAGTCGGCGGGCGTCCGAAGTGCGACGTACCGTTCCTTGAGGCGACGTCGGGAATCCGATTCCAGCCTGACCATGCCCTCCGTGAACGTTCGTCTCGAACTGGTGTGTTTCCGCCTGAGTCCCGTGGCCCTTCGTCGCCGTGTGTCCAGCTCGTCACTCCACCGAGTGATTCGACCCGCTCCCGATCATTACCAACACTCCAGGCAAACGGTGGGGGCTCGCCGGGCGGGAGCGCCAAACACAAACCTCGTCATTCGGCTGCTGCATCAACCGGATTTCACTTGAAAAAATCGAGAGCCGCAATCAGTATCTGAAGCATCGCGACGGCGAGAACTATCCAGTTGAGGCGGGACGTCAGGAGGTTTCGTCGCTCATCGCGACGAGCGCCAAGTATCGCCGACACCTTCTCGGTAAGTTCCGAAACGCTCTCCGTCAATTGATCCATGTTCCAGAGACTCCACAATCCCCGCTGCACACCGCGCCTATTGACTGGAGTTGCCAGAAATTGATGCGTAGAAAGCGCCCGAAGAATCCGCGCGCCATTGTGCACGGAAAGCGTCTCGCTCGGCGCTCGCCCGCCTCTTCTGTCGTTCACCGCGAGTCTGAGCAGCTCCCTTATCATCAGACGCTCATACCGATAGAAACCCGCCGCATAGACGGCCGCCCTCGCGAACAGCTCCAGGCACTGATCAAAGTGGTCGGGTTCGCGGGTGCTAAGGGCGGAAAACTTGTTTCCGACCACTGACTGAAACACCTCGCCGTCCTCAGTAAGCGGAGCTGTCTCAGTGATACCAGCAACTATCTCTCTCGAAGTCCGAGCCTCGAGAGGATCGTTGATCGTGCCGATTACGTAGCTATTCCAAACTCCCGCGGGAGAGTTTGATTTCGATACACCAAGTTCCACCCCAGCAAGTCTCCCCAGATCATCAGTGAGTGAATCCAGAAACCGTCCCGTCGATGCGACTACATCTCGCGAAAGTTGCACCTCGGATTCGATTCTCAGGCGAACTGCACAGATGCCAAACGCATACAACGACCAATCTGCATGATCATCGACCCTGACGGGCTCTGGAAAGCCGGCTCTGATGCTTCCCACAAGATCGGGCGGTAGCGCAAACTTCCCGGATGCACTTACATCCTTCACCACAAGGGATCCCCACGTGAGTGCATCAGCGAAGTACCGACTGTCGACATCCACATCTTGCCAACTCATGTCAGCGAAGTCATCATGTCTCGGAAGCTGAAACATCCAGAGACCGGCGACAATCACCACGCAAACTTACTAGCCATGGAAAATCGCAGCTTGAGGCGACGTCGGGAATCGAACCCGATTAAAGGGCTTTGCAGGCCCGTGCCTAGCCAGTCGGCCACGTCGCCGCGTACGCTCACGCGGACGCCTGCACACTACCGACGAGGGAGACGCGAACCCCAGACGATGAGTGCAATGCCGATTATGGCTGCAACGATCAGCGGAACCAACGCACCACTGGTGAGGGAAATGGACAACACCACCGCCCACACCCCCGTTGAGATCGCGGTTGCCGCCGACATGAGTGCTTCACGACGCCGGTAGGCGACGAGGAACAACCCTGCCGAGATCCCCCCGCCGAGCACGGCGACGAAGACGCCACCGTACGTTCCGAGTTGGATGCAACCAACTCCAACGACGGCGAGAGCCGCCACGAGAGGCGGCAAACTCGGACGAATCCGTCCGAGAACCGAAGCCAGCGCAGCCGCGAGACCGACAGCGCAAAGTGCGGCGCCCGTCGTCTGGTCGTTGAGCCCCGCCCAGTCCCCAAAGAAGAGCACTGTCACGGCGGCTTCTGAAATTGCTATGGACGCGACGAGACCAACCCCCGTTCGGGCGAACCATGCGAGGCTCCAGGCCGTCGCCAACAACGCACCAATCGCACCCTGAGCGGAGTTGGGGTCACCCGGCAACAGGATGCCGACGGAGATTCCGAGCGATACCCCGGCCGCTGCTCCCGCAATGCCGGACAGAACGTGCGGACCACCGGACCGACGGATCAGTCGCGCAACGACGTCGATCAGCGCACCTGTCACGAGGAAGACGAGCCCGAGCAACAACTGCGAAGGATCGTCACCGAGGAGTCGAACGACGGCGGCGAAGGTTGCAGCCGCCAGCACCATTGCTCCGAGCACGTAGAGCGCGAGCCGAATCGGGAAACCCGACGGTGAGGTTTCCCGCTC
>JBIJCI010000031.1:0-17367 GCA_044344715.1 Ilumatobacteraceae bacterium
AACCTTGGCCACCGAGCCCGGTTCGTGGGCCTCCACCACCGCCAGATTGCCGGCGTTGTTCGAGTACGTTCCGTCCGCGTTGCGTCGAACCGCCGACATGGCGTAGATCTCACCCGTCTTCGTATGCATGACGATCGCGATACCGCTACGGGCAAGGATTCGCTCGACCTGCTGCTGCAGAATTCCGTCCACCTGGAATTGGAGGGTGCGGTGCAAGCTCGTCAGGAGGGTGTGACCACGAACGGGGGCGACGTAGTCGGACTCGGCGGACGCAATGCTCTGGTTACGACTGTTGACCTCGCGGGCCAGGCGTCCGTTCGTGCCGGTGAGCAGGTCGTTGAACTGCAGTTCGAGACCACCGATGCCGACGCCATCCGGGTCGACACGCCCGACGACCGGTCGTAGACCGTCGCCCATGATGACCCTGCCCTCCTCGCCGTAGGAACCGACACCGGGAAGGTTGAGGTCGGAGACTGCCTTGGCAATCGCCGAGTCCACCTGGCGGGCCACGTACGTGAAGCTCGAGGACTTGTTCTGCAAACGGGCCGCAAGATCCATTTCTTCTTCCGGTGCCAACTGCAGGACGAGTGCCAGCGTGCGGGCGGTCGTGACCGGGTCGGTCACTTCTCGCGGGTCGGCGAAGACGGTGCGTGTGGGAATTGGAATCGCCAGCTCGTTGCCGTCCCGGTCGAGGATGGTGCCCCGCTCTGCCCTGATCGTCTGGGTTCGCACCCGCTGATCGATGCTGATCTCGCGGTACTCCGACGCCTTGAACGTCTGCAGTACGAGTACCCGCAGGTAGATGAGCGAGAGTACAGCGAGGATCACGACGAACATCGTCGAGATGCGTCGTCGCATGTCACCGGCGTGGACGTTGGAGGTCATCTTCGTGGCGCCGTAGCTGGCGATCGAATTGACGACGTCACTCCACCCGCTCGCCGAGCCTGCCCTGCCGTCCTCCCGTACCCCGCGGGGACGACGAATCGGTGCCGTGTCGCTCACTATCGACCTTCCGCGATCGGATCGGCCTGCGCTATCACACCCGCCGACGCGACGGCCGCCGAGGGTTCGGCAAACAGCGGGGTCATCTTCGACGTACTGGCCATGACCTCAGCAACGACCCCGGGCGGAACCTCGAGGAACTTGGAACTGAAGCCCTGGTACATGCCCATCATCACGGCTTCCTCCCGCAATCGGCTCGGCATCTCGAGTTCGGCCCGCTCTTGGCGGAGCTTGTCATAGTGCGATTCGGCCATCCGCAGGTCGCGGGTGAGGGCGTCGAGTCGCAACTGCTGTTCGGCGATGGTGGCCTGGAAGATGACCACCGCACTGATGAACGTGCAGATTCCGAACGCAACGACCGTGGCGCGCGACGTGACGCGCCGGCGCTTGGCCTCGGGCCGCGGCACGATTCGCAGGTGGGAGCCCGACCCGCGCTCCGGCTTCCTCCGAACGGGTGCGGGCTCGACACCGGTGCCACGAATCTGACGGCGGGCACGGGCCCGGGCAGCGGCCGACGACGTCATGCCGCCACCTCGCAGCGTTCCATCGCACGGAGTCGCGCCGACGAGGCCCGCGGATTTCGTGCCGTCTCCTCCGCACTCGGCTTCTTCGGGACCTTCACCCTCCGCCACGCACGGGGGGCAGTGCGCGACGGATGGGCGAAGGGTGTGGCGACGTTCGGGCGGGTGCGATCGGTCTCGGCGTCGCTCATGACGTGCTTGACGAGGCGGTCTTCACCACTGTGGTACGACAGCACTGCGACGCGACCGCCCGGCACGACGAGCGTCATCACGTCGCGAAGCGCACCAGGAAGGATGTCGAGCTCCGAGTTCACCTCGATGCGAATCGCCTGGAACGTTCGTTTGGCGGGATGACCGCCGGTGCGACGAGTGGCGGCCGGGATTGCGGCGGCGACCACTTCCGCCAACCGGTTCGTCGTATGGATCGGACGTGCAGCCACGATTGCGTTCGTGATTCGCCCGGCGAACCGCTCGTCGGCGTTGCGACGCAGTATCTCGGCCAGAGTCGTGGCGTCGTACTCGTTCACTACGTTCCACGCCGACAATCCCTCGGTGCGATCCATCCGCATGTCGAGTGGAGCGTCGTTGCGGTAGGAAAACCCCCGTTCGGCCAGATCGAGCTGCGGTGACGAGACTCCGAGGTCGAACAGCGCACCCGAGATGCGCTCGATACCGAGACCCTTCAACGCCTCGGCCGCACGGTCGAATCGCGAGTGCACCACCGTGAAACGGGCGGCGTCGCCCGGTTCGAGCGACTCCTTGATGCGGTGCGCATGTGCAACTGCCATCTCGTCCCGGTCGATTCCCACCACGTGCAGACCCCGATGCCGCCGGAGGATCGCGGTCGCGTGACCCGCCATCCCGAGCGTTGCGTCAAGCAAGACGCCGTCGGGAATTGGGGCGAACAACTCGACGATCTCCGCGAGCATCACCGGTTCGTGAGCCCCGCCCGTCAGCAGCCCCCCGGTCAACTCGTGCCTCCGGGATTTCTCCCCGGATGGCGTAGACGGAAGCGGGCGGAGTTGGTGCTATCCATCGTTGCTGACCGGGAGACTGCTGACGAGCGAAGCATCAACGTGACCAGTGGTCGCGTTGAAGCGTTCCTCGGTGCTCCTTTCGTTCGTGACTGGTGATCATGAAGCGCCGCCCGCCATCTGGGCTGCGCCCGACTCGCTCATGCGCTGGTACAACGCCGGGGCCCAGATCTCGCAGCGGTCGAACGACCCGCTGATGACGACCTTCGAATCGAGGGTGAGCCCGGCGTACTCACGCAGTTTCTCGTCGATGTTGATCCGCCCCTGGGCATCGATCGTCACCTCGATGGCGTTGGCCGCGATGGCTCGCTGCTGGCTGCGGCTCATCTCGCCGCGTCGCACCTTCTCGATCGCGTCGTTGGCCACCCCTTCGAAGGCTTCGGCGGTGAGCACATCCACGCACTTGTCAGCGCCGAGCGTCAGGTAGCAGCGCGGTTCAAGGCGGGGTCGGAACGGAGCCGGCAGCGCGACCCGACCCTTGGGATCGAGCTGACGCTCATGCACTCCGACAAACACGACCGCTCACTCCTCCCTCCTGGTCACCCAGGTCCCTGTGGGGGTCTCCCCACCGGGTCTTGAACCTAGCCCCCACTATCCCCCACTGTCAACCATTCACCCCCACCTTGGTACTGAGGTACCCCACCACGCCCCCACGACGTCTGCGCGATGCCATTCCTGTGCAGTGTGCACTGGCCCCATACCCGCCCAACAACGAGCGGGATGGATATCGTCGCCAGGTCGTGCAGATGCATCCCCACTCGCTCATCCCCCGCGACGCTGCTGGCGTCGCGGGTCGGAACGTGGAGCGCGAAACCCTGCGCCGAGTGTGGACGTTCGCCCGCCCGTACCAATCGACGATCTCCGTCTTTCTCGGGGCAATCGTTGTCTCGGCGCTCGTCGCCCTCGTGCCACCGTTCGTCTTCCGCGCGATCATCGACAACGCCATTCCTGCGGGCGATCGGGTGATGGTGTGGTGGCTCGCGCTTGCCGCCGTTGGGGCAGCCCTCGCCGAAGCCGCGCTTGCCATCGTGCAACGCTGGGGCTCCGCACGGGTGGGCGAGGGACTGATCTACGACTTGCGGGTGTCGCTCTTCGAGAAGGTGCAGCGGATGCCGGTGGCGTTCTTCACCCGCACCCAGACGGGTGCCCTCATCAGCCGGCTGAACAACGACGTGATCGGTGCCCAGAGCGCCGTGACGTCGACACTGGGTACCGCGCTCAGCAATGCCGTCATTCTCGTGACCACCGTGGCGGCGATGGTCGCCCTCGAGTGGCGGCTCACCCTCCTCGCACTCGTGGTGCTACCCGCGTTCGTCATCCCTGCCCGTCGTGTTGGCAAGCGACTGCAAGCGATTGCCGCGCGACAGATGGATCTCAATGCACAGATGAACACCCAGATGCAGGAACGTTTCAACGTCGCCGGCGCACTGCTCGTCAAGCTGTTCGGTCGCCACCGCGAGGAGGTCGAGGCGTTCTCCGGTCGGGCAGCGGGAGTGCGCGACTCGGGCGTCCTTGCCGCTATGTACGGAAGGGTGTTCTTCGTCGCGCTCGGACTCGTCGGTGCGCTCGGTGCGGTCGCCGTCTACGGAATCGGCGCGCAACTCGTGGTGTCGGGCGACGTCACGTCGGGATCGCTCGTGGCACTCGCCGCGCTGGTCACGCGCGTCTACATGCCCCTCACGGCGCTCAGCAATGCACGCGTCGAGCTACTGACGTCGTTCGTGAGTTTCGACAGGGTGTTCGAGGTACTGGATGCTCCGGTCGCCATCGATGATCGCCCCGGCGCTTACGACCTCGTACACCCGCGCGGTGCGATCCACTTCGACCACGTCACCTTCCGGTACCCCGCCGCGGCCAGCGTGTCGATCGCCTCGCTCGAGGCGCCGGGCGCACCGACGGGCGACCCCAATCGGGACGTGCTCCACGACGTATCGCTGTCCGTTGCCGCCGGTGAGACCGTTGCAATCGTCGGCCCCTCGGGGTCCGGCAAGTCGACCCTCGCGTCGCTCGTACCCCGTCTCTACGATCCGACCTCCGGCACCGTTCGCGTCGACGGCCACGACGTGCGCGACCTGACGGGTGCATCACTGCGGTCGGCGATCGGCGTGGTCTCGCAGGACCCGCACCTCTTCCACGAGAGTGTCGAGTCGAACCTGCGGTACGCGCGACCGTCGGCCACCGATGCCGAGATCATCGAAGCCTGCCGCCGGGCCCGCATTCACGAGGTGATCGAAGCCCTTCCCGACGGCTATGCAACGACCGTCGGCGAGCGGGGCTACCGACTGTCGGGGGGCGAGAAACAGCGTCTCGCCATCGCTCGGTTGCTCCTGAAGAACCCGGTGGTGATGATCCTCGACGAAGCCACCAGTCATCTCGACAACGAGAGCGAGGGCCTCGTCCAGGGGGCACTCGACGAGGCCCTGCAGGGTCGCACCGCCATCATCATCGCCCATCGTCTCTCCACCATTGCATCGGTCGACCGCATCGTCGTGCTCGAGGACGGACGGATCGTCGAGCAGGGAACGCACGACCAACTGATGTTGCGCGACGGTGCCTACGCGCGACAGGTTCGTGCAGGGGGACTCTTCGTCGCCAACTAACCGGCCAGTCCGGCCGACAGGAGTTCGACCGCGCGTTTCGCAACGTCGTCGAGCAGACCGCCGACACCGGTTGCCGAGCGGAGGGACCGCGGGACCGGGCCGCGCAACAGTCGTTCGTGCAGCGGCACATCGATCCGCCCGAAGATCGTGCACTGGAATCGTGCGGCATCCTTGGTGCGCCGTTGCGAAATGCCGACCACCTTGTGCAATGCGCCGTCCGCCGCTCGTTGCGCCACCTCGCCCGGCCCGAGCGACGCAAAGCACACCGCCCGCTCGCTGGCGTCGCCATCCAGCGTGTCCCGGTACACCGCCCAGTCGGCGCCGGGATCGACTCCCTTCAACACCGTGCACCACGCATCCCCCACCCACCACGTCGCGCGTTCGACGTCGTCGCTCCACCGTGGATGCCCCCTCGGCACGGTGACGTCGATCCACGCGTGGCTCCCTGGTTGCAGCACGACGACGCCACCGCCGCTGCGTCGCCGCACGACGTCGAACCCCAACTCGGCCGCCGCGATCGCATCAACGACGTCGAACGTCTGCGTGCTGCCGAGCACCACGGCCGCTCGTTCGATCTCGAGCACCTCGACCCCGGCATCCGGGTTGATCGGACGGTCGTGCAGCGCCCCGGCTCCACCCCTCACGAGGCGATCGACAGGTACTGCTTCCAGGCGTCGGGTACCCGTCCGACGGCGACGGTGATCCACGCCTGGTCGCGCGGCAGGTGGGGCACCTTCGCCAGGCTCATTCCGGCTTCCTTCGGGGTGCGATCACGTTTCGTGAGGTTGCAGGTGCGACACGCAGCGGCGACGTTCTCCCAGATGTGCTCGCCGCCGCGGGAACGCGGCACCACGTGGTCGATGGAATCCGCCGGTCGCCCGCAGTACTGGCACTTGTACCCGTCGCGGGCGAACACGGCCCGACGCGAGAGCGCCGTTCGCCGTCGGAACGGGGCACGAACCACGTAGTTGAGCCGGATGACCAGTGGCGCCGGCATCACCAGCGAGGCCGCCCGAATCTCGCTGCCGTCGTCCTCGACGATTTCCGCCTTCTCGGCGAGCACCAGGCAGATTGCGCGGCGGGCCGATACCACGCTGAGCGGCTCGAACGTCGCATTGAGGACGAGCGCGCTGCGCATCCCTACGCCCTGCCTCTTCTTCGGCGCAGGTCGCGCTGGTACGAACGGCACCACGCCAGATACGTGACGAGATCCTGCGGCTCGGTGGCGTGCATGGCATCACCGTACTGCGTCTCGAGTCGAAACCGCAGGTAGCGAACGTCGGGGATCGGAAGGAAGGGTGGCCGACGCCACCAACCATTCGGCGCAAGACGGAACGCCTGCCTGACGGCCGTGAACCACAGCGACGGTCTCACCAGCACGGCGAGCACCGCCGCCGTGCCGAGCTTCGGTCGCCCGATGTCCACCGTGCGACTCAGTTCGGTCGCGGTTCCTTGGGCAGGCCGAGCACCATCTCGCCGATGATGTTGCGCTGAATCTGCGACGAGCCGGCGTAGATGGTGCCAGCCCGCGCATTGAGGAAGGTCATCGCCCAGCTCATCGTCGAATTCGGCGCACCGGCATCGTCGGTCTGGAATGCCGTACTCGGTTTGCGTCCGACGGGAATCATCGCATCCATCCCGAGGATGTCGAGGGCGAGTTCCGTCGACTTCTTGTGGAACTCGCTCCAGTACAACTTGGAGATCGCGCCGTCCGGACCCGGGTGGTGTCCGGCGAGGAACTTCGTCAGCGTCCGTCGGCCGAGGTACTTCATGATCTGCACCTTCTCGTAGCACCATGCGAGACGCTGGCGAATCCGTGGATCATCGGCGACCCCGCGCTCACGGGCCAGTGCGACGAGACGGTCGAATTCCGCCTCGTAGCGGATCGGTCCGGTGGCCGCCGCCTCACCGCGCTCGAAGCCGAGCAGCGCCATCGCGACTGCCCAGCCGTTGTTGATGCCACCGACCACGTTCTCTTTCGGCACGCGCACGTCGGTGTAGAACACCTCGTTGAATTCGCTCTCGCCAGAGATCATCTTGATCGGACGCACCTCGATGCCGGGCTGGCGCATGTCGACGAGCAGGAACGAGATGCCCTTGTGCTTCGGTGCGCTCGGATCCGTACGCGCCAGGGTGAAGATGTGCGTCGCGAGGTGTCCGGCCGACGTCCAGATCTTCTGTCCGTTCAACACCCATTCGTCCCCGTCGAGAACGGCCTTCAGACCGAGGTTGGAGAGGTCGCTTCCCGCATTGGGCTCGCTGTACCCCTGGCACCAGATGTCGTCGCCCGAGATGATGCGCGGCAGATAGTGACGCTTCTGCTCGTCGCTCCCGAACAGCAGCAACGTATTGCCGAGCATCTGGATACCGAACACGTCGTTCATTGCTCCGGTCGGCACGCCGGCACGCATGAACTCCTCGGCCACGATCACCTGCTCGAGTGCGGAGAGTCCGCCGCCACCGTATGCGACGGGCCAGCCAGGTGCGAGGTAGCCGGACTGGGCCAGCGTGACTCGCCACTCGGCGATGAACCGCTCCAGTTCCGTGCCGTCGAGCGCCCCGATACCTCTCCAGTTGGCGGGGAGTTTCTCTGCGAGGAAGGCCTGGACCTTCTCCCGGTAGGCCTCGGCTTCGGGGGTGTAGGTGGGACGCATGGGTGGAACGCTAGTTGAGGTGGCGACGGGCCACGGCAGCCGCCCCGACGAGCGGGGCGTCGGCCCCGAGCCCGGCCGGTCGCACGTCCACACCGCGGACGAACCTGATTCGTGCGTAGCGGTCCACCTCGGCACGCGCGGCATCGAAGAACTCCGCACCGAACCCCAGTGCGACCGAGCCACCGATCACCGCCAGACGGAGGTCCAGCAGCGCCGCGACGGAAGCCACGGCTCGTCCGACGTACGTACCGGTTTGCCGGACGATCGCAGGTGGAGCCTCGACCGCCGGGCGACCGGTCATCGCCGCGATTGCAGTACCCGACGCCACGGCTTCGAGGCACCCCATCGACCCGCACTTGCAGGCACGCCCGTTGGGCACGACGTTCACGTGACCAATGTGCCCCGCATTGCCCGTGTGGCCATCCAGCAACCGGCCGTCGCAGATGATGCCGCCACCGACACCCGTTGACACCACCATCCCGATCACATCGCGATGTCCGACGGCCGCACCGCACCACACTTCCCCCAACACGATCGCCTTTGCGTCGTTGTCGACGTAGGTCGTCAAGCCCGTCAGTTCGGCGAGCGACGACCGCAGGGGGAAGTCCTGCCATTCCGTGATGTGCAGGTTCGACACCTTGTCTCCGTCGTCCGACATCGGCCCGCCACAACCGACCCCGCAGCCGACGAGCTCGTACGGTTCGGCCATCGACTGCACGCGACCGACGAGCGCGGCAAGTGCATCCCAGGCTCCGGTGGTCGGCGTGTCGCAACGGTCGCGCACGAGCACCCGGCCATCGAGTGACACCACCCCGCTCAGCATCTTCGTGCCGCCGATATCGACGGCGAGGTATGCGCGCTCGCGGGTCATCGCAGTGGTCGACCCGGCGCGATGGGCGCTACTGTTCGCGACCCATCTTGTCGCGCAGCTGCTTGGCCTGGTCGCGGGTGGAGCGCAGCATCACGTTCAGGTCGCGCACACCAACCTTGCCCATGGCGCGAAGTTCCCGCTCGATCACGAGCACGCAGACCAGCATCAGGGCGAAGCCGGCGAAACCGGCGGCGAAGTGGAACTGCAACCCGACGAATACCAGCGCCAGCGAGAGCACCGCACCGAGCGCCGCCCAGCGGACCTTTCGTGCTGCCGGACGGTAGAGACCGGACGGCGACACTGCCTGCACGAACCGCTCGTCACTCTCCAACTGCGCCTCGATTTCGCGCAGCTTCTGGATTTCTTCCTCAGACAGCGGCACGGGAACCTCGGCAAACGAATCGGGAGTTCATTGCCTGCGAGCGTAGTGGCGGGGTATCCGGGCGCGCACCTTGAGCACGAATGTCACGGAGGTACGTCCGTTGCGATGTCGTGGGCGCCGTTCGGGAGGGCCGTTCGGCGCAGCGTCATTCGCGTCGCGGGCCCCACGGGGTGCCGTCCGTCTCGTCGAGGATCCCGGTCGCGATGGCGCCCTCTCCGAACTTCTCACGGATTCGGTCGACCACCTGCGCGGCCTCGCGCCACTCGGCATCCCCAGACCCGCCGGGTTCGGCAAAGAGCGATAGCTGCGGATCGGGTTCCGCGAAGTTCCGGGCACTTATTCCGGCCAGACGAACCCCCGACGACACGTCGATCGACTGCATCAACTCGTCGACCACCGCCATGATCGCCTGGGGCGTGTCAACCGGTTCATCGAGCGTTCTCGCACGCGACACGTTGCTGAAGTCGCCGTAGCGGATCTTCAGCGTGATCGTGCGGGGCCCGAGCTGCTGGGATCGGCAGCGTCGCGCCACGGTGTCGGCCATCCGCAACACGTGACGGCGGAGTTCTCGCGGGTCGACCACATCGCTGGGGAACGTTTCCTCACTCCCGATGGACTTCGTCTCGCGCTCCGGTTCGACCGGACGGTCGTCGATCGCGTGACTGAGCTCGAAGAGATGCTCGGCGAGGCCGTCGCCGAGCGACAGTTTGAGCACCCGCAGTTCAGTCGCGGCGATGTCGCCGACTTTCTTCAGGCCGACGCGGTGCAGCTTCTCCAGCGTCACGGGCCCGACACCCCACAACATGCCCACATCCAACGGGTGAAGGAATGCCAGCTCGTTGCCCGGCAGCACCTCGAAAACCCCGGGGCCGGGATCGATCCGCTCGCGCGAGGCGCGGGGTTTGGCGAACTCGGTGGCGAGCTTTGCGACGAACTTGGAGGTGGCGATTCCGACGCTGCACGCCAGACCCACCCGCTCCCCGACGGTCTCGCGCACGCGCAGGGCGATCGACCTCGCGTCACCGAGCAGGCGTTGCGCCCCCGTCACGTCGAGGAACGCCTCGTCCAACGAAAGACCCTCGACGAGCGGCGTGAATTCACGGAACACCTCGAAGACCTGCCCGCTCACCTCGCCGTAGTAGTCGTGGTCGCCGTCGAGGAAGACCGCCTGCGGACAGAGGCGGCTCGCAACGGCCGACGCCATCGCCGACCTGACGCCGAACTGCCTGGCCTCGTAGGAAGCCGCGGCAACCACTCCACGTTGTGCCGAGCCACCGACGATGACCGGCTTCCCGACGAGTTCTGGTCGACGCAACAGCTCGCATGCCGCGAAGAAGGCGTTCATGTCGACGTGGAGGATTCGTCGTGACGGACCGACCCCCGGCCCGTCATCCTCGTTCGTCGTGACGCCTGACCGCGGCACCATCGCAGTCATGCGGGCAACGCTAGTAATACCGTGTGGAGGCGATGACCGACCGACCGCTCTCTGCCCTGCCGTCGACCACCGCGCGCGTGGTGGCGTTCGTCTCCATCCTCGTCGCCGGGCTCGCTGGTGGCACGATCGGCTACGCCCTGGTCGACGTGCAGTGCACCGGCGCCTGCGGCGTGCCGACGGGCCTCGGCATGCTCATCGGTTCCCTGTCGTTCGCCGCCGGGATGAGCATCGTTGCCGTACTCGGATTGCGCGCCATGGGCGAGTGGCGGGAACGTGACGACTCGCGATGAGCTGCCGCCGGTGACCAGTCGACTCCTGACCCTCGCTCAGGACCTGGCCCGACGTGCAGGTACGCACGCCCGCGCCGGACGTGCATCGGGCATGCAAGTGGTCGGCACCAAGCTCAGCGACACCGACATGGTCACCAGGTTCGACCGGGAGTCCGAGACGATGATCATCGACGGCCTGCGCTCCGCACGCCCCGACGACTCGATCGTCGGTGAGGAAGGTGGCGGTCACCGCGGAACATCGGGGCTGGAGTGGCACGTCGACCCGATCGACGGAACGACGAGCTTCATGTACGGCCTACCCACCTGGTGCGTTTCGATCGGCGCCAGGGATGCCGACGGTGCGGTGGTCGGTGCGGTGTACCTCCCCGATCTCGACGAGATGTTCGCCGCCGAACGCGGAATGGGTGCGACGCTGAACGGCGCAACGATCGCATGCTCCCCGCTCACCGACGTGAGCAAGGCCCTCGTCGCCACGGGGTTCAGTTACACGCCGGCTCATCGCACGGTCCAATCGAGGCGCGTCACCGAGTTCATCCATCGCATCCGCGACGTTCGGCGCATGGGAGCCGCTGCGGTCGACCTCTGCTTCGTCGCTTGCGGTCGTCTGGATGCCTACTTCGAGGAGAATCTGCACACCTGGGACGTTCTCGCCGCCGAGCTGATTGCCAGCGAGGCCGGCGCCCGCAGCGGCGACTTCAGCGGTGGGCCGCTGCGTCCGGCCGAGGTTCTGGTCGCCGGCCCCGGCATCTTCGACGACCTCTCCCGGCTCCTCGTTGACGCCGCGGCGATGCATCCGCACGCGTAACCGCTACCGCTGCACGACCAGCACTACCTTGGTTCGTCGTGGGAACGCGCATCCTCACCGTTGAGGACGACGAGCGAATCCGCACGTCGGTGCGACTGGCGCTCGAGGACGAGGGCTGGACGGTCGACGAGGCGGCGACCGGCGAGGACGCCATCAACCGTTTCGCCACCCAACCCGCCGACGTGGTGTTGATCGACATCATGCTGCCCGGTATCGACGGATTCGAGTTGTGCCGGCAGATCCGCGCCAAGAGCAGCGTGCCGATCGTGATGGTCACGGCCCGCAGCGACACCCACGACGTGGTCGCCGGCCTCGAGGCGGGTGCCGACGACTACCTCACCAAACCGTTCGCCCCGAAGGAACTTTCCGCAAGAATTCGCGCGCTCCTGCGACGTGCACGTCCGGGCGACGTCCCGCACGGCGTGTTGGACTTCGGCGACCTGATCATCGTTCCGGCGGAGGGTCGCGTCACGCTGCGCGGAACCGACGTACCGGTCACCAAGACCGAATTCAGACTGCTCTGCGTGCTGGCCGAGGATCCGAGCGGGGTCTTCAGTCGCGAAACGCTGTTGAAGAAGGTCTGGGACTACGACTACTTCGGCGATGGCCGCCTCGTCGACGTGCACGTCAGACGCTTGCGGATGAAGATCGAGTCGGACCCGGCCAACCCCCGTCACGTGGTGACGGTACGCGGGCTCGGTTACCGACTGCAGTCGTGACGAGCCCGATCCGTCGGTCACGCCCCCGGTACGTCCTGCGCGCGCTCGCCCTGTTGCGGCGTTGGGCGCCGCGACGTGTCGGCGTGCGAACACGGATCTTGCTCACCTTCGTGGTGGGCTCGATGGTGCTCTCCGGGGTGCTGTTCTTCATTACGTACACGCTCACCAGGTCGAACCTGCGCGCACGCGACGGGGAACTCGGTCTCTCGGAAAAACTGATCACCGAAACTCTCGGCAGCGTCCGTGCGTCGCTCATCCTCGCCACGATCATCACCGTGCTCGTCGGCCTGATGCTGGGAATCATCTCCAGCGAGCGCGTGGTACGCCCGCTTGCAGGTGCGGCCGATGCGGCCCGGGCCATCGCAGAGGGTCGGCTCGACACCCGACTCGAACCAACCGACGACCCGGATCTCAACGCACTCACGGAATCGTTCAACGACATGGTCGCACGACTCCAAGACCGCGTCGAGCGCGACGCCCGCTTCACGAGCGACGTCAGCCACGAGCTCCGTTCGCCACTCATGACGCTGGCGGCGTCCGTCGGCGTGATGAACTCCCGACGCGACGAACTTTCCGACCGCAGTCAGGCCGCACTCGACCTTCTGGCGGCCGATGTGGCGAGGTTCAGCAGTCTCGTCGAGGACCTGCTCGAGATCTCCCGCTACGACGCCGGTGCGGTGCGACCCAACCACGACACCCTGCGGATCGTCGAGCTCGTCGAGCAATCGGTGCGTGCGAGCAGCCTTCCCCGTTCGCCGATCCACGTCGACCCACGTTGTGCAACCACCACCATCAGCGGTGATCGCAGACGTCTCGCACGCGTCATCGCCAACCTGATCGACAATGCGCGCCTGCACGGGGGCGGGTCGGCCAGCGTGCGGGTCGCCCCGACCGACGACTCCTCGGGATACGTGGTGATTCGTGTCGAGGACCTCGGTGACGGTGTGCCGTCGGCCGATCGTGAGCGGATCTTCGAACGTTTCTCGCGTGGTTCGGCGGCCAGCAAGCGAGGTACCTCGGAAGGTGCCGGGCTCGGTCTGGCCCTCGTGCGCGAACACGTCCGGTTGCACGGCGGCCGGGTGTGGGTGGAGTCACGCGGCCCGGATCAGCCGGGTGCATGCTTCGTCGTGGAGCTGCCCTGCGATGCGCCGAACTAACCTCGCGCCATGACCGTGGAGGCACCCGCATCGGGAGTCGTGCTGGCAATCGATGCCGGAACCACGGGCGTACGAACCCGCGCGGTCTTCGCCGACGGTCGACCGTCGTTCGCCGAGTACCGCGAGTTCTCGCAGCACTATCCGAAGCCCGGCTGGGTCGAGCACGACGCCGAGGAGATCTGGCAGGCAACGAGGGCAACCCTCCAGGCGGTGTGCGCGAGAGTGGCCGAGCCGATTGCCGCCATCGGCATCACCAACCAGCGCGAGACGGTGGTGGCAATTGACCGTCGAACCGGGGAGCCGCTGCACCGCGCAATCGTCTGGCAGGACCGCCGCACGGCCCAACGCTGTGACGCGCTCGCGGGGAACCTCTCCCTCGTACGCGCAACCACCGGGCTCGTGCTCGACCCGTACTTCTCCGGCTCGAAGATCGAGTGGCTGCTTCGTAACACCGACGTTGCCCGGGCAGAACGGCTCGCCTTCGCGACGATCGATGCGTTCCTCGTCCACCGTCTGACGGGAGGCGCAAGTTTCGCCACCGACGTCACCAATGCTTCGCGAACGATGCTCTTCGACATCCGTTCGTTGCAGTGGAGCAGCGAGATGTGCACGATGTTCGGCGTCGACCCCGCCACCCTGCCCGAGGTCGTGCCGTCGAGCGGCCGAGTCGGCGTCACGGTGAAGGACGGTTCCATTCCTGCCGGCGTTCCGATCAGCGGTATGGCCGGCGATCAGCAGGCAGCCCTGTTCGGGCAGGCGTGCTTCGCCGTGGGCAGCGCCAAGAACACCTACGGAACCGGGAGCTTCGTGCTGCTGAACGTGGGCACCACGTGTCCGGCACCGACGACCGGAATGCTCACCACGGTCGCCTGGCGGATCGGCGGCGGTCCCGCGACCTACGCGCTCGAGGGAGCGATCTTCGTGACGGGTGCCGCGATCCAGTGGCTGCGCGATGGCATCAACATCATCGATGCTGCGAGCGAAGTAGGCCCGCTCGCGGAGAGTGTCCCTGATACGGGCGGTGTGGTCGTAGTTCCCGCGTTCGCAGGACTCGGGAGCCCGTGGTGGGATCCGTATGCACGTGGCGCAATCCTCGGGATCACACGCGGCACCTCGCGGGCCCACATCGCCAGGGCCGTCGTGGAGTCGATCGTCTTCCAAACCCGCGACGTGGTCGACGCCATGACCCGGGCCTCCGGTGTCGCCGTTCGCGACCTACGCGTGGACGGCGGTGCGGCGGTGATGAACCTCATGCTGCAGCTCCAGGCGGACCAGCTCGGCGTCGACGTCCTGCGACCGACGGAGTTGGAAACCACCGCCATGGGGGCGGCGTACCTCGCGGGCCTCGCCGAGGGGGTCTGGGAGTCGACCGACGACATCGCTGCGCGGTGGGCACTCGACCGCCGGTTCTCACCGGGAGAGTCGCGCCGCGACGATTCCTACGCCCAATGGCTGCGCGCAGTGGAGCGCTCGCGGGGCTGGGTGCAGGCGTAGCACGCGACGCACGGCGCGTCGCCCGACCCGCGCTCGCTACAGCTTCGGCAGACCGTGGTCGAGGTTGCGCACGGCCTGGTGGATCCGCTGCTCGTTCTCGATCAGCGCGAATCGAACGAATCCCTCACCACCGGGTCCGAAGCCCGAACCGGGCGACAATGCCACGTTGCACTCGGTCACGAGATGCGAGCAGAACTCCACCGAGTTCATCTCGCGGTAGGGCTCGGGGATCGGTGCCCACACGAACATCGACCCGCGGGGTGACGGAATCGACCACCCGATCCGGTCGAGCCCGTCGATCAGCGCATCCCGTCGAGACTGGTACGTCCGGCAGATTTCCACCGGGAAATCCTGCGCCTCGTTCAGCGTGACGGTGGCGGCAATCTGGATCGGCTGGAACGTGCCGTAGTCGAGGTACGACTTCAGCTTGACGAGCGCCTGCACCACCTGCGTGTTGCCGACGAGGAACGCGCATCGCCAGCCGGCCATCGAGAAGCCCTTGGTCATGGAGTAGAGCTCGACGGCACAATCCATTGCCCCCTCGGCCTGCAGGATTGACGGCGGTTCGTAGCCGTTGAAGCCCATGTCGGCATAGGCGAAGTCGTGTACGACGATCATCTCCCGTTCGCGGCAGAAGTCGACCACTCGCTGCATGAACGACAGATCGACGGTTGCACCGGTGGGATTGTGCGGAAACGAGATGACGAGAACCCTCGGCTTGGGCCACCCGACCTCCCACGCCTGGTGCAGGGCGCCGAAGAACTCGTCCTGGTATTCGGTGTCCACATCGGTTGGCGACAGCAGCTTGCGCTGGCTCCGCATCGGGATCTGGCGCAGATCGGCGCCCGCAAAGAGCGGTCCGAAGATATGGATCGGGTAGCTGGGGCTCGGCACGATTGCCGCGTCACCCGACTCGAGCAACACCCACATGAGATGACTGAAGCCCTCTTTTGCCCCGATGGTGTTGGTGATCTGCAATTCGGGATCGAGCACGACGCCGAACTTCCGCTCGTACATCGCCGCCACGGCTTCACGAAGCTTCGGGAGTCCGCGCGACAGCGAGTACCGATGGTTCCTCGGATTCTGCGCGGCTTCCGCCAGTTTGTCCACCGCCACCTGCGGCGAGGGAATGTCGGGATTTCCGAACCCCAGATCGATCACATCGTCGCCCTCCCGGCGCGAGGCAATCTTCAGGTTGTTGATGATCGTGAAGACGTAGGGCGGCAGGTTGCCGATTCGCCGGAAATCCATCACCCGACCGTACCGCTATCCGTCGATTCCGATGAACACCTCGCAACGACGGTTGAGGGCGAGTCCGGATTCGGTGGTCTGGTCGATACCGGGCAGCGGTTGCTCGTCGCCCATCCCGATCCGCTCGATCGAACCCTCGGGTCGCAGGAGCAGGGTCTCCAGTATCGAGGCCACCTCGCGCGCCCGCGCCTCGCTCAGTGGCTTGCGCTCCTCGACCGACCCGTCGCGCGAGGAGTGGCACACCACGATGACCTCCATCTCGGGCGAGGTGATGGTGGCGGCGATGTCGCGCAGCGCACTCGACGCGCCTTCCGACACCGTCGACGAGTCGGGCTCGAAGAGCACGTCGGTCGGAATCAACACCCGCGAATACTGCCGTCCGTCACCGAGCTCGGCGGACGTTGGTGCCGCCACTCCCTCGTCGACGACCACGCGCGTCCACCACCAATCGGGCGGAGTCGTCTCCGGTAGCCGTACGCCGTCGCTCCCCCGAAGTCGGCTCGATGACAACTCCGTGTTCGAACCTGCCGGCGCGAGGTTGAGGTCGGGGACGTATCCGAGCGAACGGAGCACGAGGATGCCGCCCACGATCACGACGACCAGCGCGGCGAGTGACAACCACCGGAGTGTTCCGCCGCCGCGGGAGCGGCGACGCGAACGCCGACGCGAGCGTCTCGCTCGTGCCGACCTCACCATCGTGACGCCCGCAGACTCAGCCCTTGGTCGATCTGATAGTTACGAGTTGCCGGTCGGCGCCTTGGACGCTGGCCGTGGGGCGGAATTGGTGCCGTTCTCGGAGAACGTCGGCCAATCGCCCCATTCGGCATCCGGCGACTCGTCGCGTACGTCGTCCGGGTCGACGATTTCGTGGTAGTTGCTGAGGTCGGGCCAGAGCACCTCGGGCATCCGCTGGTTGAGCAGGGTGTGCTCGACGGGATGCGTGAGGCCGATGACATCGCCGTTGTTGGCCATGATTGCGATGGCGTTCGCGATCGACATGTTCCATGCGGCCTCCGCACGTTGCCGATGCTCAGCCACGATGTGCTTGGCGGTTTCGAGACCAGCGTTGTGTTCTTCGATCGCATCGATGTCGGTGGCCCGCCAGATGTCCTCGGCGGCCGCAACGGCATCCTCGGTGAGTGCGATGTAGGT
>JBIJCI010000032.1:0-17320 GCA_044344715.1 Ilumatobacteraceae bacterium
AGTGCTCTCCACGAGGTCGACGTCTACACCTCGCACGAGGCGCTGATTCTCGGGTACGAAGAGGCGCTGACCCGCCAGGACTCGCTGACCGGCCATTGGTACGACTGCTCGGCGCACATGTTGTGGATCGGCGAGCGCACACGCCAGCTCGACGGTGCGCACATCGAGTTCCTGCGGGGCGTCGGCAACCCGATCGGTGTCAAGATCGGCCCGACCACCAGCGCCGACTACGTGCTCTCGCTATGCGAGACGCTCAACCCGATGCGTGTACCGGGACGCCTGACGTTGATTTCCCGGATGGGTGCCGACGGCGTGGAAACCACGTTGCGACCGCTGCTCCGGGCGGTTCGGGATGCGGGCCACCCCGTCGTCTGGGCATGCGACCCGATGCACGCAAACACCTTCACCGCGGGCAATGGCCGCAAGACACGGCACTTCGACACGATTCTGAAGGAAATCGTCGGCTTCGTCGCCGCGCACCGTGCCGAGAACACCTGGCCGGGCGGCATCCACATCGAACTCACCGGCGAGAACGTGACGGAGTGTCTCGGCGGGGTCGAGGCCGTGTCGCAGGACGACCTCGACGTGCGCTACGAGACGGTGTGCGATCCGCGCCTGAACGCGCGGCAGTCGATCGACCTGGCCTTCCAGGTTGCCGACATGATTCGCAGCGGCAAGTAGCCGGCGCAACTAGCGTCGCACGCCGTGCGCGCCCTCGAACTCGTCGACTCCTGGCCCGTCGACCATGCATCGGTTGCCGTCATCGACCGTCGCGGCGAGATCCGGCTGCACGGGGACGAGTCCCGCGAATTCCGCCTGGCATCGGTGACCAAGGTGATCACTGCGTGGGCAACGCTGGTGGCCTGCGAGGAAGGCACGTTGGCGCTCGACGACGAGGTCGGTCGCGAAGGATGCACACTTCGGCACCTCCTCGCACACGCCGGAGGACTCCCGTTCGAGGGTGAGTCCCCCATCGCATCCGTCGGCACGAAGCGGATCTACTCGAACACGGGCTACGAACTCGTCGCAACGCACCTTGCCGAACGGAGCGGGATGCCCTTCTGGGAGTACGTCAACGGTGCGGTGTTCGAGCCCCTCGGTATCACGGCCGATGAACAGGCGGGTAGCGCCGCCAAGGATGCGCGGCTCGACATCGTGAACATGGCGCTCTTCCTCGCCGAGATTCGCCGACCCAGGCTGATCGCACGCGACACGTTCCTCGAGGCCGTTACACCGCAGTTCGGCGACCTCGAAGGCACGGTGCCCGGGGTCGGGCGGTTCGATCCGTGTCCGTGGGGATTGGGGCCCGAGATCCGCGACGGCAAGTCACCGCACTGGACGTCGCCGAGGAACTCGGCGGCGACGTACGGTCACTTCGGTGGAAGCGGCACGTTCGTATGGGTCGACCCCATCGCCGACGTGGCATGTGCGGTGCTCACCGACCGGGAGTTCGACGAGTGGGCACTCGCCCACTGGCCGGACTTCTCGACCGCGCTACTCGACGACCTGTCGCGCTAGCCGAGACGCTCCACGATCATCGCCATTCCCTGACCACCACCGACGCACATCGTCTCGAGACCGAAGCGCTTGTTGCGGTGTTGCAGTCCGTTGATGAGCGTGGTCATGATGCGTGCGCCCGTCATACCGAACGGGTGACCGAGGGCGATCGCGCCTCCGTGCACGTTCATCTTCTCCATCGGGATACCGAGGTGCTTGGCCGACGGGATGACCTGTGCGGCGAACGCCTCGTTGATCTCGACCAGGTCGATCTGGTCGATCGACATGCCGGCACGATTCAGGGCCTGACGCGACGCCTCGATCGGGCCGAGTCCCATGATCTCCGGGTTGAGACCGGACACACCCGACGACACGATGCGGGCGAGCGGTTGCAGTCCGAGCTTCTTCGCCTTGGTGTCGCTCATCACGAGCACGGCGGCTGCACCGTCGTTGAGCGGACACGCATTGCCCGCCGTGATCTGACCGTCGGGGCGGAAGGCCGGCTTCAAGCCTGCAAGGCCCTCGGCGGTGGTGCCAGGACGCGGACCATCGTCCTTCGAGATGACCCGACCGTCGGGAAGCGTGAGCGGCGTGATTTCGCGGTCGAAGAATCCGTTGTCGACGTTCTCGCAGGCACGCTGCTGGGAACGGGCCGCGAACTCGTCCATCTCCTGGCGGGTCACGCCCTCCACTTCACGGACGTTCTCGGCCGTCTGACCCATGGCGATGTACATGTCGGGAATTCCCTGCGGTGAGGTCCAGGTCGGATGCCCACCGGCTGCGCGAGCCTTCGTTCGCTCACCGGGCGTCTTGAAGATGGGGTTCGGTGCCATGTCGCTTGCACCGCTGGCGTAGCGGCTCACGGTCTCGACACCGGCGGCAATGAAGCAGTCGCCCTCGCCGGACTTGATCGCGTGGGCGGCCATCCGAATGGTCTGCAAGCTCGACGAGCAGTAACGATTCACGGTCACTCCCGGGGCGTTGTCCAGACCGGCGAGTACCGCGACGATTCGGGCGATGTTGAATCCGGCCTCGCCGGCGGGCTGACCGCAGCCCATCATCAGGTCCTCGACATCGCCGGGCTTCACCTGCGGCACCTTGGCCATGAGGGCCCGGACGATTTGGGCACTCATGTCGTCGGGGCGGAGGTCGACGAGCGACCCCTTGTTCGCCCGGCCGATGGGGCTGCGGGCGGTGGCGACGATGACGGCTTCGGTCATGACTGGGTCCTTTCGATCGCGTAACGGTGTCGTGGATCGCGACCCGGTGTGAGCCGCGAACTCGAGCCACGGTACCATTCGGACATGCAGTTGACCCCAGTGGACGTCGACACCATCGACCTGTCCGACCCCGAATTCTGGGTGGCACCGCGCGAACACCGCGAATCGGCGTTCTGGAGTCTGCGTCGGGAAGCACCGATCAAGTTCTTCAAGGAGATGCCGCTCGTCAACTTCCCGGTGGGGCCCGGCTACTACGCCCTGACCAAGCACGAGGACATCTGGGCGGTGAGTCGCAACCCCGAACTGTGGTGCAGCGGGCAAGGCTCGAACATCACCACGCTGACACCCGAATTGAACGAGTTCTTCGGCTCGATGATCAACATGGACGACCCGAAACACTTCCGCCTGCGCTCCATCGTCTCGAAGGGATTCACCCCGAAGGAGATCGCCCGCGTCGAGCAGTACGTGAAGGAGAAGGCGCGCACGCTCGTGGACGAGGTGCTCGAACGCCACGGGGACGACGAATTCGACTTCGTCGAGGCACTCGCTGCCCCGTTCCCGCTGGAGATCATCTGCGACATGATGGGCATCCCGCGCAGCGACGCCAAGCAGATCCTCGACTGGACGAACGTCATCCTCGGCGCCGGGGACCCGGATTTCGGGGGAACCCTCGAGAACCTGATGAAGGTCGCGCTCGAGATCTTCTCGTATGCGCAGCAACTGGGCGAGTCGCGGTTGGAGACGCCGACGGACGACCTCACGTCGGTGATGATGCACGCCGAAGTCGACGGCCAGCGGATGAGCAGCCAGGAATTCGGCAGCTTCTTCATCCTGCTCGTCGTTGCCGGAAACGAAACCACCCGTAACGCCATCAGCCACGGCATGCTCGAACTCACCCGTCGGCCCGACCAACAGCGCATCTGGTTCAACGACTTCGAGAAGCACACCCGGACCGCGGTCGAGGAAATCGTGCGCTGGGCCTCACCGGTCATCCACTTCCGACGAACCGCAACGAAGGACACCGAGCTACGCGGCATCAAGATGCCTGCGGGAACCAAGGTGGTGATGTGGTACAACTCGGGCAACCGTGACGAGGCCCTCTTCGAGGACCCCTACCGATTCGACGTGACGCGCACCATCCAACCCGCCCAGATCGGCTTCGGTGCCGGCGGACCGCACTTCTGTCTCGGGGCAAACCTCGCCCGACGCGAGATCGCCGTGATGTTCGACGAGATCCGTCGTCGTCTCCCCTACCTGCGGATCACCGGCGAGCCCGCATACCTGCGGAGCAACTTCATCAACGGCATCAAGCGCATGCCGTGCCGCATCAAGTAATCAGGCGGCGCGCAATCTCGGCAGCACGTAGCGCGCAACGAGGTCGCACTCGGCGAGGTGCGGATACCCCGAGAGGATGAAGGTACCCACGCCAGCGTCACGGATCTCCTGCAGCTTGCCTGCCACCTGATCGGGATCACCGACGATCGCGATGCCGGCCCCGCTGCGGGCCCGGCCGACTCCCGTCCAGAGGTTCCGCTCGACATAGCCGTCGGCATCGGCGGATTCGCGCAATTCGCTCTGCCGTGCGACGCCCGCGGACCTGGAATCGAGCGACTTGGCCCGGATTACCGAACCGGTCTCGTCGTCGAGACGCGAGAGCAGGCGTTGCGCCGCGGCACGGGCCTCTTCCTCCGTCTCTCGCACGATCACGTGGCTGCGCCACCCGTAGCGCAACGTACGACCGAACCTGGCCGCTCGGCCATCCATCTCGCGCATCACCTCGACCATTCGTGCGGTGGTGTCGGGCCACATGAGATACACGTCGCACGACTCGGCGGCACACTCGCGGGCCGCTTCCGACAAGCCACCGAAGTAGATCACCGGATCGTGCGGCGAGTCGACCGCGATGCGTGGTGGATCGAGGTGGGCGGTGACGAATTCACCGTCGAAATCGACCCGCCTACCGGCGAGCAGCGTGCGCAGCACCGAGATGGACTCGGTCGTGCGACGGTAGCGGTGGTCGCTGGACAGCGTCTCCCCCGGGAGGTCGGACGAGATTGCATTGACGACGAGACGGCCACCGGCGATCTCGCGCAGCGTGGCGATCTGGCGGGCGAGTTGCGGCACCACCAGTTCGCCCAACCGCACGGCCAGCAAGAGGTTGATGCGGCTCGTTTCGACCGCTATCGCGGCGGCGAACGCGGTGGCGTCGAGTCCGAGCGAGTAGCCCGAGGGCAGGAGCACGTTGTCGAAGCCGTTGCGCTCCGCCCTCAGCACGATCTCGCGACAGTGGGCCCACGACGATCGGAGCGCGGCATCGGGCACCCCGAGGAACTCGTAGTCGTCGTCGCAGAGTGCACCGAACCAGGCGTACTCGGTCACGGGAGCGGACGACCCTCGGACGCCGCAACGATGCGGTACAGGTCGGCACGATCGAGGGACTGCACGGGTGACGAGGTGGCCGCCACGACGCGCTCGGGTCGCTGTGTGCCCAGTAGCACCACCGGCCTGCTCGGGTGCGAGAGGACGAAGGCGTACGCGACCTGCTCGCGGGTGGTGCCTCGGGCGGCCGCAATCTCGTCGATGACCCGCATCAACTCCGGGCTGACGCCGTGTCCCGTGACGAGGCGACCACCGGCGAGCGGACTCCAGGCCAGCGGTGTAACACCGTCGCGCATGCACAGGTCGAGCGTGCCGTCACGGATCGGTGCAAGACAGCCGGCGGAGAACTCGGGCTGCGTCGTCTCGATCGGTACCGACAGGTGTGCGGCCAGTGCCTGGTGCTGTGCGGGTGTGAAGTTCGAGACCCCGACGCGGTCGATCTTTCCCTCTCGGCGGAGTTGCATGAGGGTCGCGGCGGTCTCCTGTGGATGGGCGAACAGATCGGGACGATGTACCTGGTACAGGTCGACTCGCTCGACGCGCAGTCGTCGCAGCGAGTCCTCGCATTCGCGCCGCAGCGTGGCGGGGCTCTGGTCGTAGGGAACGCCCGGCGTGATGCCACCTTTGGTGGCCACGACCACCTTGTCGCGCAGTGCGGGCGATCGCTGGAACACGGCGCCGAGGAGTTCCTCGGCCGCGCCGAACCCCTTGCCGCCCCAGTTACCCCCGTAAACGGCGGCGTTGTCGAGCAGCGTGATGCCGCAGTCGACGGCGGTCGAAATCAACCGCGTTGCGTCGTCGAGCGACTCGGTGGTGAAGCGCCACAGACCGAGTCCGTAGCGCCCGAACGGCGACGAAGCCGTTGGGGTCAGGAGCAGCCGCTCGTTGATCCGCAGTCTCCGCACACGTGGCAGGCGCCTGCCCGCCGCATGTTGGAGGAACCGCACGACGAACAGATGGCACCGGTGCTGGACGACTTCGTCTCACCGTGACCGAAGGTTCCGGCGGCCATGCTCGCGGCGAGTTCGCCCGCCGACGGAATGGTCTTCGGATCGGAGATCACGTCGACGCCCTGCGAGGTTTCGACGACCGTCTCTTCCACACCGGGAAGCGTCGGTTGCAGGCGCTCGGCCCGGGTGAAGATGCCCAGTTCGGCACGCTCGGCCGGCGTCATGTACTCCACGGCGAGGCGACGGAACAGGTAGTCGATAATCGACGACGCCATACGGATGTCGGGATCGTCGGTCATGCCTGCCGGCTCGAAGCGGGTGTTGATGAACGCCTCGACGAAGGCGTGCAGTGGTACGCCGTACTGCAGGCCGTAGGACACGCTCTTGGCGAACGAGTCCATGATGCCCGCCAGCGTCGAACCCTGCTTCGACACGGTGAGGAAAATCTCGCCGGGGCGGCCGTCCTCGTACTCGCCGACGTTGGCGAAGCCCTTGCAGTCCGCGACGCGGAACTCGAAGGTACGACCGCGACGCGAGCGCGGCAGCTTCTGGCGTACCGGCTGGTTGATGACGCGCTCGATGACGCGCTCGGCGGTGGCGGTTGCGGCGTCGGTCTTGTCGTCGTCCTTCTTCATCGTGGAGAGCGGCTGGCCGACCTTGCAGTTGTCGCGGTAGATCGCGACGGCCTTCAAGCCGAGCTCCCAGGACAGCATGTGGATGTGCTCGATGTCCTCGACGCTCGCCGTCTCGGGCATGTTCACCGTCTTGGAGATGGCACCCGAGAGGAACGGCTGGACCGCACCCATCATGCGCACGTGACCCTCGTAGTGGATGACGTTGTCACCCATCGAGCAGGCGAACGCCGCGAGGTGCTCGGGGCGCAGGTCGGGTGAACCGACGATCGTCTTGTTCTTGTCGATGTACTCGACGATGCGGTCCGCAACCGGCTTCTCGTAGCCGAGCTTCTTCAGCGCACGTGGCACCGTCTGGTTGACGATCGTCATATTGCCGCCGCCGACCAGCTTCTTGAACTTGACGAGACCGAGGTCGGGCTCGATGCCGGTGGTGTCGCAGTCCATCATGAGGCCGATGGTGCCGGTAGGGGCGAGCACCGAGGCCTGGCTGTTGCGAACGCCGTATTCCTCGCCGTCGCGCACCGCGGCCGCCCACGAGGCGGTGGCGGCTTCGACGAGGTCGTGCTGCACGGTGTCGGCGTTGTCGATTTCCTTGTCGGCATCGCGGTGCATGCGCAGGACGTTGAGCATGTAGCGCTCGTTGGCGGTGAAGCCGGCGAACGGCCCCATGCGGCTGGCGATACGTGCGCTGGTGGCGTACGCGTGGCCCGTCATCATCGAGGTGAGCACGGCGGCCCAAGCGCGGCCACCCTCGGAGTCGTAGGGCATGCCGAGTGCCATGAGCAGGGCCCCGACGTTGGCGTAACCGATACCGAGCTGACGGAAGAGCCGGCTGTTCTCCGCGATCTTCTCCGTCGGGTAGTCGGCGTTACCGACGAGGATTTCCTGCGCCGTGAACACGACCTCGATGGTGTGGCGGTAGGCCTCGACGTCGAAGGTGTCGTCATCGTTCAGGTACTTGAGCAGGTTGATCGATGCCAGGTTGCAGGCGGAGTTGTCGATGTGCATGTACTCGCTGCACGGGTTCGAACCGTTGATGCGGCCGGCCGCGTGCGCGGTGTGCCACTTGTTGATCGTGGTGTCGAACTGCAGACCCGGGTCTGCGCACTCCCACGAGGCGGTGGCAATCTGGCGCCACAAGTCGCGGGCCTTCATCGTGCGGATCGTGCGACCGTCCTTGACGGCCTTCAGGTCCCAATTGCGGTCTTCCTTGACGGCCTGCATGAACTCGTCGGTGACGCGCACCGAGTTGTTGGCGTTCTGGTACTGCACCGAGAACGAGTCCGCGCCGTCGAGATCCATGTCGAATCCGGCTGCGGCCAGTGCACGGGCCTTCTTTTCCTCGCGCGACTTGCACCAGATGAACTCTTCGATGTCGGGATGATCGACGTTGAGGATGACCATCTTGGCGGCACGACGGGTCTTGCCACCCGACTTGATGGTGCCGGCCGAGGCGTCGGCACCGCGCATGAACGACACCGGACCGGAGGCGGTGCCACCGCCCTTCAGCATCTCGGCGCTGCTGCGGATCGCCGACAGGTTGATACCCGAACCCGAACCGCCCTTGAAGATGATGCCCTCCTCGCGGTACCAGTTGAGGATTCCGTCCATGGTGTCTTCCACGGAGAGGATGAAGCAAGCGCTCGCCTGTTGCGGCACGCCCTTCACGCCGATGTTGAACCACACCGGGCTGTTGAAGGCCGCGCGCTGCGTGACGAGGATGTACTTCAGCTCGTTGCGGAAGGCTTCGGCTTCTTCATCGTCGACGAAGTAGCCGCCCTGAATTCCCCAGTTGGCGATGGTGTCGGCCACGCGGTCGATGACCTGGCGCAGCGAGGTCTCGCGTTCGGATGTACCGAGGGTGCCCCGGAAGTACTTCTGGGCGACGATGTTGGTGGCGTTCAGCGACCAGGACTCGGGGAACTCGACGCCGAGTTGCTCGAAGGCGACGGTGCCGTCCTTCCAGTTGCTGATCCTGGCGTCACGCTTCTCCCAGGTGACGGTGTCGTACGGGTGAACGTTGGGTTGCGTGAAGTGACGGTTGATGCCGATCGAGAGACGCTCCGGAGCGATGGACATTGCATTGCCTTTCGTGCTTGGTGGGGACTTGTTCTAGTTGATGTGGGTGGGACGTCGGTGGACGGTGCCGGGTGGGGAAGGTAAACCATAGTGCGGATGGGCCGAACCACTAGGGATGGTAGAAAACGGCCCGAAATCATGCGGTAATCCACAATGGGTAGTGCCGGGCTACAGGCGTGAAAGTCGGCGTCAGACCGTCGCAACCGCTGCAAGCGAGACAGGAATGCCGTTCAGCACCGCGTTGCCCGACAGCGGATCGATCGCCTCGTGGTCGGTGAGCACGTTCGAGTTGACCCCGGCGTATTCACGGGCCACCGACTGCCGGGTGCCGGACTTGGAGTGACCCCAGCCGTGGGGCAGGCTCACCACGCGCGGACGGATGCCGTCGGTGATCTCGACCGGGGCCACGACGCTGCCCACCCGACTCGTCACCCGTACCGGCGCTCCGTCGCCGACGCCGAGTCGGGCCGCGTCGTCGGGATGCATCTGCAACGTGCAGCGGGGCTTGCCCTTCACCAGCACGCGGATGTTGTGCATCCACGAATTGTTGGAACGTAGGTGCCGGCGCCCGACGAGCAGGACCTGTTCGTGATCATGATCGAGCGATGCCCGAAGTCGCGGCACGTCGGCGAGCAACTCGGGTGGGGCGAGCTCGATCTTGCCGGTCGGTGTACGGAGCACTTCGGGGATGCGCGGGATCATCGCGCCGTAGTCGACACCGTGCGGGTGACGCTTCAACATGGCCACACTGACACCGTCGGGGTTCGCGCCGAAGCCGTCGCCGAACGGACCGGTGCGCAGGATGAGGTCGAGGATGCGATCGGGTCCGCGCAACGAACCGTTCTCCGCGCCGCTCAGCTCCGCATAGATGTCGTCGGGATCGCGTCCGGCGATCGGGCCCGTCTCGTCCCGCACCGCCGACTCGATCATCGACCGGATGGTGACCTCGTCGACCGTCGCCGGATCGACGTTGGCGCCGAGACCCTGGGCGATCCCGGCCAATCGCGCCAGGATCTCCCACTCGTCGGGTACACCAGGTGGGAGGTCGAAGACGGGCTCGCTGTAGTTGGCCACACTGCGCATCGCGAAGTTGAGCAGGGCGAGGTCGTAGTGGCTTCGGTAGAGGTGCGACGGTGGCGGCAGGATCACGTCGGCATGTCGCGACGTCTCGTTGAGATAGATGTCGACGCTGACCATGAAATCGAGCGAGTCGAGGGCCTCGGCAAGCTGGTCGCTGTTCGGGGTGGAAACCACCGGATTGCCACCGACCACCACCATCGCCCGGATCTGGCCGGGGCCGGGGGTCTGCATCTCCTCGGCCATGAGCGCCGCCGGGTACTCCCCCAGTGCCTCGGGGAATCCGCGCACGCGGGTCTTGCCGCGGCCGATCCTGAACCCCTTGCCGATGCCCTTCTTCCCCCGGTTCGTCGGCCCGGACGCCACGGGTAGCGGGAACATCGCCCCGCCGACGATGTCCAGGTTGCCCGTGACGACGTTCAGCACATCGACCAACCACGACGCCGTGGTGCCGAAACTCACCGTGGTGGTGCCCATTCGGCCGTACACCGCGGCCCGTGGGGCCGCTCGGAGCTCCAGCGCGATCCGTCGGATCGTGGCGGCGTCGATGCCGACGGCCCGTTCCACCCGTTCGGGTGTGAACTCGGCCAGTGCACGGTGCACAGCTTCGACACCGTTGAGATGGCCGGCGAGATGATTGCCTGGGTCGGCAGCACCGGCTTCGAACACCGCCGTGACCATTGCGGCAAGCAGGAGTGCGTCGGTACCCGGACGAATCGCCAACCACTCGTCGGCAGATTCGGCGGTTCGACTGCGTCGCGGGTCGACGACCACGACCTTGCCGCCGCGGGCACGGAGCGCCTCCAATCGTCCAGGCCAATCGGGTGCGGTGGCGAGACTGCCGTTGCTCGCATACGGATTCGCGCCGAGCATGAGCAGGTAGTCGGTGCGATCGATGTCGGGGACTGGCACCGAGATGGCGGTACCGAACATGTAGCCAGCCGAAACCTGCTTGGGAAGTTGATCGACGCTCGATGCACTGAATCGTTGGCGGGTGCCGAGTGCACCGAGCAGCACCCGATTGAACGTCATCGCCGCGAGGTTGTGGGCGCCGGGATTCCCGAGGTACGCCCCGATCGACTCTCGTCCGTGCGTGGCGACCACCTGCGTGATGCCACGATCGACGACCTCCCAGGCCTCGTCCCACGACACTTCGACGTGCCGGCCGTCGCGCTTTACCAGCGGCTGTCGAAGGCGGTCGGGGTCTTCGTGCAGCTGCTTGAGCGTTGAGCCCTTGGGACAGATGTAACCCTTCGAGTACACGTCGTTCATGTCGCCGCGAATTCGCACGACCGATCCTTCGCGGCCGGTGGCGTCATCGCGGACCGTGATTTCCAGACCGCAGCCGGCTTCACAGAGCGGGCAGGTACGGATTGCGGCGCGATCGGTCATGTCACGATTTCTTTTTTCTCGGTTTTGCGGCCGTGCGCTTTTCGAGCATGGTGATCTCACGCTTGAAATCGGACGCTTCGTCGAACTCCTTGTACACGCTGGCGAACCGGAGATAGGCCACTTCGTCGAGCTTGCGCAGCCGGGTGAGCACCGCCTGACCAACCTGCGCGCTCGTCACATCGCCCCCGGTCAACCGCATCGCATCCTCGACCTGTTCGGCGAGCTCGGTCAATGCCTCGGGCGTTACCGGGCGACCCTTGGATGAAGCGACGAGGCCGACCACGATCTTCTGGCGGTCGAAGGGCTCCTTGTCGCCGCTTCGTTTGATGACGTACACCGGCAGTTCATCGATTCGCTCGTAGGTCGTGAACCGAATCTCGCAGGAGAGGCACTGGCGGCGGCGGCGCACGGCGGCTCCGTCCTCCGCCGACCGCGAGTCGAGGACTCGCGAGTCATCGTGACCGCAACTTGGGCATCGCACGCTGCAATCACAGTAGTTGTGCCGCCGCGACGACGTCCCTCAGACCCTCTCCTCCCGCGGCTCGCATCACCGAAGTCCGCGAGCCCGGGGGGCGGCGGAACTCGGAATTGACTCAGGCCAAAGAATATAGAGTATTCGTACGAACGGGGGAACCAATGAAAGCAGCAGTATTTCGCGAGGTGTTGCAACCGCAGTCGATCGAGGACATCGAGCTCGACACGCCGAAGGGACGTGAGATTCTCGTACGGAACGTAGCGGCAGGAATCTGCCACAGCGACCTGTTGTTCTTCGAGGGCACCTGGGACCACCCCATTCCGACCATCCTCGGACATGAAGTTGCCGGCATCGTAGAGGCCGTCGGCCCGGAGGTCACCTCCGTGAAGCCCGGCGACCACATCGTCGGCTGTGCGGGAGGTCCGTGTTACGAGTGTCGCTACTGCGTGATGGGACGCCCGATCATCTGCATCAACCGGAACCACGACCGTGCCGCCAACGACACCCCACGGATTCGCTGCAACGGTTCCAAGATCCATCAATACGGGCAGCTGTCGGGCTTTGCCGAGTCGATGCTGATCCACGAACACGCGTGCGTGGTGATTCCCAAGGAGATTCCGCTGCGACTGGCGGCCATCATCGGATGCGGCGTCGCAACCGGTCTCGGTGCCGTGTTCAATACCGCACGGGTCGAACCAGGCGCATCCGTCGTCGTGACGGGCGTCGGCGGCGTGGGTCTGAACTCCGTTCAGGGTGCGCGGATAGCAGGTGCTTCGACGATCGTCGCGGTCGACGTTCTCGCCGACAATCTGAAGCTGGCCGAGAAACTCGGTGCTACCCATCTGGTGAACGCATCGAACGTGAATGCGGTGGAAGCGGTGCGCGACATCACCAAGGGTGGCGCCGACTACGTGATTGAAACGTCGGGAGTAGCAAAGGTTGCGGAGACCAGTTTCGAGATGTTGGGAGAAGGCTCGGTACTCACACTCGTGGGGTTACCGGCCCATGGCACGAAGATTTCCTTCGACATGACACGATTCATCCCGAGTGAGATGTCGGTGCGTGGTTGTCACGTGGGATCGTTGCGACCGCGAATCGATCTGCCCCGCTACTGTCAGATGTACCTCACTGGCGCGCTCGATCTGGAGTCGTTGGTGACGGAGAGCTATTCGCTGGCGAACATCAACGAAGGCTTCGACCGCCTGATGAAGGGCACCAAGGGCCGCGGCATCGTCGAGTTCTAGAGGCTGGGTTGACCGCCCGGCCCGCGATCACGGAATGCGAACGAGCTGACCCGTCTGGATGGTGGAGCCGTTCAGGCGGACGAGTTCGTCGACCACCTCGGTGATTGCGGCGTTGGGCGCGATGCGCTCGCCGATCGACCAGAGCGTGTCGCCCGTTTGGGCAACGACGAACTTGGGTGCGGTGGACTGTCCGTTGAGACCGTCGGCCGACGCGGAACTGCCGAAGAGCGAGACCACACTGAGGCCGGTGACCATGACGAGGGTGGCGACCACGATCATCAGGCCGAGTCGACGACGGCGATAGACGCGCTGGATCTCGCGAGTACGGGCGGCGTCGCGGTATGCCTGTCGGCGGGTGGCATGAGAGATGTCGGCGGGTCGCTGGGAACGAGCCACACGAGCGGCAACGTTGCCCGGCAGTGCCGACGCACCTCGCGATGTGGAGGGCTGGAGTTGTCCGTTGAGGAGGATGGTGGCCATGTGGGTGATTCCTTTCGGATTGTGGATGTTTGGGTGGGAACGTTGCAGAGTAGGGTCGGGGTGTACGGTGAGGCGAACAGGTGTTCTCCCCTCGTGAAATACCATACCGAACGGGTGTTCGCTTTACAACCTCCCCGCAAACCCAAGCCCAGCAACGGTTTACCGATGTCCCCGAGAAATTCCGAACATGTGTTTGACCCAGGGGGCGAACAGGCGTACGCTCAACCCATGGCCAACGACAACACCAATCCGATTGCTCGACTCAGTGAACGGCAGCGCAAGATCCTCGTCTATATCGAGAAGTGCATGCGCGATCGGGGCTATCCGCCGTCGGTGCGCGAGATCGGCGAGGCGGTCGGTCTGTCGTCGTCGGCCACCGTGCACAACCATCTCGCCACGCTGCAAGACCTTGGCTACCTGCGCCGCGACCCCACCAAGCCGCGCGCCATCGAAGTGCGATTCGATGCCGCATCCGGCGTCACCATGGAGCGCCGCCCCGCCAAGTACATCCCCCTCGTCGGCGAGGTTGCGGCCGGTGTCAACGTGCTCGCACAGGAAAACGTGGAGGATCTCGTACCGCTCCCGATGGACTTCACCGGTGACGGCGAACTCTTCATGCTCAAGGTGCGCGGCGACTCGATGATCGATGCCGGCATCCTGAATGGCGACTTCGTCGTCTGCCGCCAGCAGAACGTGGCCCGCAACGGCGACGTGGTCGTGGCCGGAATTCCCGGGGACGAAGCCACGGTGAAGACGTTCAAGCGTGAGGGCGACTACGTGGTGCTCGTACCGTCGAACACGTCGATGCAGCCAATGCGCTTCTCACCCGCCGACGTCACCATCTTCGGCAAAGTGGTAACCGTCCTGCGACGGCTGTAGCCGGAGCAGGACCAGCGACATCTCCTGCGACGGCTGTAGCCGGAGCAGGACCAGCGACATCTCCTGCGACGGCTGTAGCCGGAGCAGGAGTCGTTATGCGCTGAGGCGTTTGGCGAGCAGCTCGATCTTCGCGTCGGGTTGCACCACCGCGACACGGACGTTGTTGGCCCCGCCGGCGCCGTAGAAGTCACCGGGGCTCACGAGCGCTCCCCCGTCGCGTGCCAGACGTTCGGCGAACGCCCAGCCGTCACCCGCGTCGAACCACAGGTAGAAGCCACCAGCGGGTTGTGGCACGGTGATACCCGACCACGTGGACAGGATCTCGGCGGTGCGGGCGAGCCGCCGCGCATACACCTCGCGTTGCGCAACAACATGGGCGTCGTCGTTGAGCGCCACCACACCAGCGGCCTGGGCCGGGCCGGGCACCATCATGCCGACGTGCTTGCGAACTTCCTTCAGGTAGTTGACGATGTCGGCGTCGCCGGCATAGAACGCCACGCGTACACCGGCCAGGTTCGAACGCTTCGAGAGCGAGTGCAACGCCACCACACCGTCGAGCCCGTGTTGCAGGATGCTCTCACCGGCGCGCTTCCAGGTGAACTCCACGTAGCACTCGTCGCTGAACACCGGCACTCCGTTCCGACGACCCCATTCGGCCGAGGCACGGAGGTCGTCGAGCGCACCCGTCGGGTTGCTCGGTGAATTCACCCACAGCATCAGCGCACGTGCGGCATCGGCCGGATCGATTGCGGCGAGATCCAGCCCGCCGCTCTCGTTCATCGGCACTGCGAGCGGTCGGCAGCCCGCCAGGACCGCACCCATCTCGTAGGTGGGGTATGACACGGCCGGGTACAGCACGGTGTCGCGGTCCGGTCGACGAAGTCGCATGTATTGCGGTGTGGTGGCAACGAATTCCTTGGAGCCGACACATGCGGCGATCTGCGACGCGGGGACGTCGATCGCAAAGCGGCGCTTCATCCACTCGCGGGCGGCCGAGCGCAGCGGCTCCGAACCGATGCTCGGCGGGTAGCCCCGCTCGGCATTCGACGAGGACAGTGCGGCAACCACGGCAGGGGTGGGTGCGTCGCACGGGGTGCCGATCGAGAGGTCGATCACGCCGCCGTCGTGTGCGGCGGCGAGCTTCGCCAACGCATCCAACCGGTCGTACGGGTACGGGGGCGGAACGAAGGGCTGGGCGGTCATGGGGTGACGATGAAGTCTGTCAGGCGGCCACGCGATGCATCAGCCAGCCGGGCCCGCACCCGGATGCCGCCGTCTTCGTGCGAGGTGGACACCACCTCACCCTCGCGGTGGATGGACGCCATTACGTCACCGCGTTCGTACGGCACGAGCAGTTCCACCACGGCGGTGAGCGACCGCACCCGGTCGCCGATCGTCCGCAGTAGATCGTCGACTCCCTCGCCGGTGGCGGCGGAGATCGCCACCGAGCCCGGATTCTCGTAGACGAGGCGTTTCGCAGCTTCATGATCGGCGTCGCATTTGTTGAACACGAGCAGTTCGGGCACCTGGTCGGCGGCAATCTCACCGAGCACCTCGTGGACCGCTGCAATCTGGCCCTCCGGGTCGACCGCACTGGAATCGACGACGTGCAGCAGGAGGTCGCTGCGCGTAGCGACCTCGAGCGTGCTCTTGAACGCTTCGATCAGGGTGTGCGGTAGTCGCCTGATGAACCCGACGGTGTCGGTGAGCAGCACCGGCTCGCCGCCGGGGAGGGCGAGACGCCGCGTGGTCGGATCGAGCGTGGCGAACAGGCGGTTCTCCACGAGCACACCGGCGTCGGTGAGACGGTTGAGCAACGTCGATTTTCCGGCGTTCGTGTAACCGACGATGGTGACGTTGGCCAAACCGCTGCGCGAGCGACCCTTGCGCTGCTCGTCACGGGTGCGCTGCAACTCGCGGAGCTCGCGCTCGAGTTTGGCGATGCGGTCGTTGATGCGACGACGATCGGTTTCGAGCTTCGTCTCACCGGGACCTCGGGTACCGATGCCACCACCCTGCTGGGTGAGTCCGGCGCTCGCACCGCGGCGGATTCGCGGAAGTCGGTAGCGCATGAGGGCGAGCTCGACCTGTGCCTTTCCCTCCAACGTGTGGCTGTTCTGAGCGAAGATGTCGAGGATCACCGCAGTGCGGTCGATGGCGGTGCGCCCGAGGGCCTTCTCGAGGTTGAACTGTTGGGCGGGAGCCAACTCGTTGTCGAATACGACCGTGTCGGCATCCACGGCCAGACACGTGGCCTTCAGTTCATCGACCTTGCCCTTGCCGATGTACGTGGCCGGGTCGGGTGCGTGGCGGCGCTGCGTGAGTCGGGCGACGACGTCGGCGCCGGCCGTATCGACCAGTCGGGCCAGTTCGTCGAGGCTCTCCTCGGTGTCGTCGTCGTCACGGTCGTCGAGGGTCACACCAACGAGCACGATCTTCTCGCGGATCGTGCGCTCGATGAGCGTGCGACCGAGCGCCTCCTGGTACGGCGAGCTCACAACGGGGCCTCGAACGTACCGACGTAGGTTGCCGGCCCGGTGAGCAGCACCCGTCCGCGCGACGGCGCATTGAGCGTGACCATTGCATCGCCACCCGGCATGTGCACCACCACTTCGCATCGCTCGGCCGAACGTGGCACGAGACCCCAGTCGACTGCAGCCCATGCGCTGGCGCACGCCCCGGTTCCGCACGCCTGGGTGATTCCGGCACCGCGCTCGTGCACGCGCATGGTGATGGCGTGTTGTTCCGGCCCGGGCGCGATCACCTCGAGGTTCACCTGGGGAATCTTGCGACCGAGTTGCAGCACGTCGACCACGGAAACATCCTCCACGCCCACCACGGTGTGCGGGTTACCGACGGAAAGATGCGCGACCGGACGATCCGGATGGGCCCCGACGGCACTCCAGCCGTGCGGCGCCTCGATACGCGTCACCTCGCCCATGTCAACACTGACAACGACCACGTCGCCACCCTGTGCACCGACCGTCACCTCGCGAACGCCTGCATCGGTATG
>JBIJCI010000074.1:0-4948 GCA_044344715.1 Ilumatobacteraceae bacterium
GTCAACCCAGCCGTAGGTGATGTTCGGGTTCGCGGCCGCGATCTCCTCGATCACGCCACCGAATGCGAAACCAACCACGATGACCGGGTCGTTGCCGGCGGCCGAGAGGGCCTCGAGGTTCGGCTTACGGTCGTCGTCGGTGGTTGCTTCGAGCTCCTGAACGACGTAGCAAAGCTCGCTGGCCGCCTGGTCGGCGCCACGGGCTGCCGAGTCGTTGAAGGTGCCGTCACCGCGGCCACCGGTGTCAAACGCGAGACCGAGCTTCAGGTCGGTGCCTTCGCACGGATCTGCTGCCGTCGTCTCCTCGGTTGCGGTGGTGTCCTCGGTGGCTTCGTCGGTTGCATCGTCACCACCGCAGGCGCTGGCGATCAGCGCGAATGCGGCGAGAGCGAGCGCAGCGGACTTCAGTCCCTTGTGCTTTCTCATGGATTGTTGTTCTCCTCCTCGTACGACGGGTGCCGTACGTGTTTGATGATGCGCGTCAGCATAGCCCACGGGGCTCAACCGACCCGACCGAGGTGCACCGTGCCGACATCGGCCCTGGGAGCCGGTGGAGTTTCACCAACCGTCAATCATCGGGCGCTTCTTACCGACGCGGGGCGGTCGGGGTGCACAGGCCTGCAACGTGGCGGCGATCCGGCTCGGCGTCTCGGCGGGGTCGATCACATCGTCGATCTCGATGTGCATCGCCATGTTCAGTGCCGAACCCTGTTCGTAGGCGGCGGCAATCAATCTCTGCTCCAGCTCCTCGCGACGTTGCTCATTCGGTTCGGCGTCGAGCTCCTTGCGGAATCCGAGGCGAACCGCACCCTCGAGTCCCATGCCCCCGAACTCGCCGGTCGGCCAGGCGATCGTCGTCGTTGCAGCGTGGAAGCTTCCGGCGGCCATGGCCTGCGCACCGAGCCCGTACCCCTTGCGTACCACCACGGTGATCCATGGCACCGTGATACTCGCGGCCGTGAGGAACAGTCGCGCAAAGTGGCGCACCTGGGCGGTGGTCTCGGCGTCTGGTCCGACCATGAACCCGGGCGTATCGCACAGCGACACGATCGGAATGTCGAAGGCATCGCAGAGTTGGATGAAGCGCGCGAGCTTGTCGGCCGCCGGGGTGTCGATTGCGCCACCCAAGTGTGCAGGAACGTTGGCAATGATGCCGACCGCACGGTCGTGCACGCGGGCCAGAGCAGTCACCGCGCCAGGTGCGAAGTCGCGACGCAATTCGAGAAGCGAACCGTCGTCGACGAGCGCGCGGACGAGGGCACGCATGTCGTAGACCCGGGTGCGCTGCCGCGGGATGACCTCGCGCAACTCGGGTCGCAGACCCGGGTTGACGGCCGCGCCTGCATCGCCATCGCCGACCAGTCGGAGGTACGTCTTGGCCACCCGGGTTGCTTCGGTCTCGTCGGCCACGACGACGTCGATCACGCCGTTCGCCCGCTGCGAAGACGCCGGGCCGATCTCGGTCGGTTTCACGACACCCAGACCGCCGCCCTCGATCATCGCCGGGCCGGCCATGCCGATGTTGGAGTTCTCCGTGGCGATGATGACGTCGCAGCAGCCGAGCAGAGCCGCATTCCCCGCAAAGCAGTAGCCGGCGGCGATGCCCACGAGCGGGACCAACCCCGAGAGCCGTGCGAACGATGCGAACGATCGCACGTCGAGTCCGGCAACTCCCGGAGCGTCGACGTCACCGGGGCGACCGCCACCACCCTCGGCGAACAGCACGACGGGAATGCGTTCACGCTCGATCAACCCCAGGATGCGGTCGGTCTTGCGGTGGTTGACGAAGCCCTGTGTGCCAGCGAGCACGGTGTAGTCGTAGGCGAGCACGGCACAGCGTCTACCCTCGACGAGACCGATGCCGGTGATGAGACCATCGGCCGGCGTGTTGTCGACGAGGTCCTCCAATGATCGGCGGCGACGCTGCGCGGCAACGGCGAATCCTCCGTACTCGACGAAGGTGCCGGCATCGAACAGGTCGCCCACGTTCTCGCGCACGGTACGCATGCCTCGCTGGTGACGCTTGGTCGTTGCAGTGGGCCGGGACTCGTCATCGAGCTTGCTCCTGCGTTCGTTCAGCCGGCCAAGTCTCGAATCCTCTACGGGGTCGTGCCCCGCGAACGTCGTCGCGGGTGTCGCGACTCCCTCGCGAACCTCGAACAGCTCCGCACCTTCGGTCACCTTGTCACCCGGCTTGGTACGCACCGCAACGATCACGAGGTCATGGTCGGCCGTGACAGGGTGCTCCATCTTCATCGACTCGATGACGCAGAGTTCCGACCCCACGGCAACGACGTCGCCCACCGAGACACGCACCGACACCACGGTGCCGAGCAGGGGCGAGACGACGCGCATGACGTGGGCCAGGTAGGGATCGAACCTACGACCAAGGGATTATGAGTCCCCTGCTCTGACCACTGAGCTACTGGCCCCGATGGACAGTGTGGCTCCGGGGGTGGGGCTCGAACCCACGGCCGACGGATTAACAGTCCGTTGCTCTGCCAACTGAGCTACCCCGGAAAGGCTTTTTCAGGCTACTCGTCCTCGACGAACGAACGGAGACCGCTTTCGTTGTTCGGATGGCGCATCCTGGCCAGTGTCTTTTGTTCGATCTGCCGAACCCGTTCGCGGGTGATTCCCTCCTTCTCGGCGACCTCCTCGAGCGTGTGCTGCTTGCCGATGAAGTCTCCGAGGCCGAATCGCATGGACATGATCCGTCGCTCACGCTCCGGCAGACCCACCAGAGACTTCTCTACCTGGCTCACGAGCTCCCGCTGCATCGTCTCGTTGAGCGGATCGGCCGCATCCGGGCTGGCCAGCGTGTCGCCGACGGTGAGGTCATCGATGTCGGTGCCAACCGGGGCGTCCAGACTCGCCGTTGACAGGGTCAACTGCTGGATTTCGAACAGTTTCTCCACGGTGATGTCGCACCGGGCGGCGACCTCCTCGGGGGTCGGGTCGCGCTTCAGGTCGGCCGTGAGCTCCCGTTCGGAGCGTTGCACCCGGTTGACGATCTCCATCATGTGACCCGGAATCCGGATGTTGCGACCCTGGTCCGCCATCGCCCGGGTCATCGACTGGCGGATCCACCACGTTGCATAGGTGGAGAACTTGAACCCCTTCTCGTAGTCGAACTTGTCGACGGCATGCATGAGACCGATGTTTCCCTCCTGGATGAGGTCGGAGAGGTGCAACTCCTTGCGGTCGTAGCGGCGTGCGATCGAGACGACGAGCCGGAGGTTCGCATTCACCATCCGTTCCTTCGCCCTCTCGCCTGCGCGCACGGCTTCGCGGAGGTTGCGGCGCTCCGTGGCTCCGTGCCTTGCCGACTTGTCGGCCAGGCGTTCCTTGGCCACGTGCCCTTCCTTCACGGCCCGACCCAACTCGCGCTCCTCCGCCGCGGTGAGCAACGGATGCTTGCCGATTTCGTTCAGGTACTGACGAACCGTGTCGGGCGTGTCTCCGCCGCTGATGCGTGGTCCGGCCACTATTCGGTCACGCCTCGACCGTGGAAGATACGTCGTACAGCCATGCGAGCAGGTCCGTAACGTCCGAGTCTGCCACATCTCGTTCGCTCAAACGTTCCACCTGCCGGCGGATTTCACGGTCGCGCCCGATCGCCTCGGGCGAGGTGTTCGTCACGCGCCGTGCGAGTTCGCGTCGCACCGCTGCCCGAAGCAGGTTGATGCCCTCCACTCGCGGGTCGCCCTCCACGGTGGCGACGAGCACACGGCTGAGCAACTCCTGTGCGTCGGGGTCGAGGTCGGACTCCGCCTTCTTGAAGTCGTTGCGGTGCTGCAACAGCGCCCGGAAGACCCGCCGGTGCGAGTCGTCGGAGAAGACCTCCTCCGACACGATCCCGGTCACTGCATCGAAGTCGTTGACCATCAGCGAGAGCATCACGAACTCGGCGGTCTCGCGCGGCCCCGACTGCGCCGGGGACGACACCTCGTTGCGTGCCATCGTTCGGTCGAGCCGCTTGTCCACCAATCGCACCACTTCGGCAACTTCCTTGATGCCGAGCCGACTGGCAACCTGCGAGGCATAGTCGCGGCGCACGATGTCGTTCGGGTGCTCGTTGATGATCGCCGTCGTCCGCGTGATCGCACGCGCCCGGCCCTCGGCGGTGGACGTGTCCTGGCCTTCGAGCGAGCGCCGCACGCGGAACGCGAGGAACTCCTCGGCGCCGGTCACCGAGTCGAGGAGCCCCTGCGGGTCGCTGCCGGCTAGGTCGCCCGGATCCTTGCCTCCGGAGAGTCGTGCGACCTTGACCTGGACCGCCAGCTTCTGCTCCCACTCGTAGAAGCGCTCGGCCGCGCCCTGTCCGGCCGCATCCGCGTCGAACGCCAGGACGACCCGGTTGGCGAACCGCTTGATGAGCCGCACGTGGTCCTCGGTCAATGCCGTTCCGCACGTTGCAACGGCGCGCGTGAAGCCGATCCGGTGGAAACCGATGACGTCGGTGTATCCCTCGCACACGACGACCTCGTCGGCCTTGACGACGTCGGCCTTCGCCCAGTTGAGCCCGTACAGGGTCTTCGACTTCGCGTAGATCTTCGACTCGGCGGAGTTCTTGTACTTGGCGGGGTCGCTGCTCCCCGGCAGCACGCGCCCACCGAAGGCGACCGGTTCACCGGTTTCCTTGAAGATCGGGAACATCACGCGGGCCCGGAAGGAATCCTGCTGTCGCCCCCGACTGTTGGTGAATGCAAGACCGCAGTCGCGCATCATCTCCGGCGGGGCTCCGAGGGCCCTGCTGAGAGCATCCCAGTCGTCGGGTGCCCAACCGATGCGGAAGCGTCGGGCAACGTCTCCCGCCAGACCGCGTGACCGCAGGTAATCGCGGGCCGCCTTGGCATCGGGAGAATTGAGCAGACGCTGGTGGTACCACTCGACGGCGCGTTCCATTACGTCGAGCAGCTCCTTGTTGCGCTGTCGGTCGCGTGAC